>JAXHVM010000009.1 GCA_034189185.1 Deferribacterota bacterium | reverse complement strand
CACATCCCATACACCTATTCTGATCAAAATAAAATGCTATTTGTTTTTTTGCCATTATCTCCTCCTAGCTTACTATTTAACCCTTTTTTATATTCACTCTTGTATCTGCACCTAATGTCATTCCCTGACATATCCTAGAGGGTGATTTGAAAAATAAGAAAAAAGATGAAAATTTAAGTCTTATCCTTTTATTATTTTAATTAATTTATTTACAATTTAGTATTAATTAAGTCAATATAATTTATCTAATAAAATTTAAACTAAATCTAAGACATTTTATTTTAAATAAAATAAAATTGTTTATTTAGTTTTCTTATATATTAAATGTTCTAAAATAAAGGCAAATACAACTCCTATTACAAAGCCATTTGATAAAAAGGGCATTAAAAAATTAGGATAAGTCGTTGTAATACTTTCCGGCATAAATGCCATGAGCGTGCCAAGCATCACTGAAAAACCAACAATTACCCCATCTCTATATTCAAAGTTTTTATCCTCAAATAACAAATAGAAACCAGCACCTGTTTGAGAAGCCATAATATAAAAAAACACAATCCCAATTATAAATGGATGTATTAACTGCACAAAAGATATAAGATAGGGCGAAAAAGAAATTATGAAAAGAAGAGAAGCAGTAAATAATAGCACATACTTAGATGCACACTTGGTAATCATAATTATCCCAGGGCTAAAGGAATAATTTACTACACCTATAGTCCCTAACATAGAGGAAATAAAATTTGTAAAACCTGTAACAAATACACCTCTTTTCACTCTACCTTTATCCTCTTTTGCCTTTACAAATGTGGCAACTGAGCTAATAGAGCCAACATCGTTAACAGCAAGCGCCAAATAACATATTATAAATGAAAAAATTAAAGCAGGATCAAACCACAAAGAAGATAAATAACCCTTAAAAAAAGCTAGATTAAAAAAAACGGGTTCCATATTATTATTATGTTTACCACCAATTAAACTAAATATTAAAGTCCCTACAAGTATTGTCCATAATATTAGAGAATTTTGCCAAAAACCTTTCAGCTTATTTTCTAATAAAAATAACAATATAAATATAAAAAAAGCAATCAAAAAATTGCAATATACTGGCAAGCCTATTGGCTTTTCAATTAGATTAATAACTGTGGGCAACATTGCAAAAGCAATTAAAATTAATACTACTGTTATTATATTTTTTGTAAATAGTTTTAACATATACTTTATAACATTGGTGATTCCTAACAAACTAAGTAAAATGCTTCCCAATAAAAGAGCTGTATAAATCGAGCTGATATTAAATGCCTCTGATGAAACAATACCAACTAATAAGACAGTTGCTGGTCCTGGAATTATGGGTAATTTATGACCTAATAAAATCTGTAGAAAAATAGAAATTGAAACTATAAGTGTAAGTTTTTGTACATACAAAAGCTCTCCTTCTGTATCTACAGAAAAAGTTATACTTATAATCTTACTGACAATTATTATTATGGGGATTATAATTACAAACCATTGTAAACCATTAATAATAAATACACCAAGGGTTGGCTTATCCTCTAAATTAAAATCAAACTTCATTTACTATATTTAAGTGGTATATAATCACAATAAGGCTCTTCAGCCATATAATTATCATAAATAGCATAAGCTCTAGCTCTGCAACCTCCACAAACAGAGAGATATCTACATACTCCACATTTACCTTCATATTTTTTAAAATCTCTTAATTCATTGAATAAAGAAGAGTTATACCAAATCTCTTTAAAAGATTCTCTAAAAACATTACCTGCTGAAAGTGGAAAATATGAACATGGGTAAACATCACCACTACTATTAACAAAGCAGATTAATTGAGCAGCTACACAGCCCTTGTTGCCACCTGTTGAAAATTTTAGACTTCGTCTTTCAGTAGAAAGCCCCTCTCTTTTACTTCTATCATACCATACCCTATAATACTGTGGGGCACACGTTGGTCTAATTAATATATCCTTTTCATTCCTCTCTAAATCATAGTGCCAATTTAATATCCTCTCATAATCTTCCTTGCTGACTAATTCATCTAATAAATCCTTTCCTTTACCTGTTGGAACAATTAAAAACATATACCACGCTGTTGCCCCCAATGATTTTGCCAACTTGTAAACATTTTCAATATCATCCTGATTTCTCTTAGTAAACGAAGAATTAACAATAAAAGGAATACCATGCTTATTAAATAGCTCTACTGCTTCCAAAGCCTTGTCAAAGGCTCCATTTTGCCCTCTAAAATTATCATGTATTTTTTTATTAGAACCATCTAAACTAATTGAAACTATCTTCGTACCTGAATCTTTTAGTCTCTTGCATACATCATCATTAACCAATGTTCCATTTGTTGCCACACACATCCTAAAGCCTTTATCTGTTCCATATGCTATAATATCATATATATCTTCTCTTAAAAGGGGTTCACCACCTGTTAAAACAATAGCGGGTTTAGCAAAGCTAGCTACCTCATCTAAAAAATTATGGGCTTTTTCTAAGTCAAACTTAGAGTGTTCATTACCCATATAATAAGCACTCCTACAATGAACACATGATAGATTACATTTTAATGTTATCTCCCAAGCCATCCACTTTAATTCCCATTTATTCTCCATATTGCTATCTCCTTTTATAAAGGTTAAAATTAATATATTATGTTAACTCTCTTTGTTCAATTAGAAAAAATAAGGTATTACTTTATAAAAAATATAAATATTATATTATTAACATTAAATAACGTATATGAAAAGCGCCTAGTTAACCATGCAGCTGCTTTAGCATATTATTTTATTCTATCAGTAATACCATCACTAATTTTAATCATAATACTTGCAAATAAAATATTGATCATCTATCCCAATATAACTAATGCCGTTATTAAATACATTGAAGGACTAAATCCATCACTTTCTAATTTTATTAATAGTACAAATGCTTTAAATACAGATATAAATGGTGGATACAGTTTAATAAGCTTATTCTCTTTAATAATAGCTGCCTCATTATTCTTTAGGGCCTTAATAAGATGTTTCAATATAATATGTGATAACATACCAAAAAAGATAATTACAGGTTTTTTTCTGCCTTACTTGTTAACCTTAATATCCACTATATTAATTATTATAATAATATTATTTCAGCTATTAGCACAGATTTTTATTAAAGTATTTATTCATATTATCCCCTTTAAAATACCTCCTTATTTCATTTTTTTAATAAACAATTTCTTAATACCAACAATAGTTATATCTATTGCAACATTTATTAGCTATTATATGCTATCAAATAAAAAAATTACAATAAAAGCTAGTTTATATGGTAGCATTACTTTTTCCCTCACCCTTTTTTTTACAAACTATTTGTTTAACACCCTCTATAACCCTTACATTTACAACTATCTCTATGGTTCTTTAACTTATATAATAATTTTATTAATCTGGTTATATGTAATTTTTATATTATACCTATTATTTGCAGATCTTTCGTATAATCTATCAAGATTTGATGAACATATTAAAGAAATTAGAGTAAAAACTAATCCAACATTTTTAGAAAAAATAATTATTAAAATATCAAAAAATTATATATAAAAATATTATTTTAAATTAGTCTCTTATATATAATATTTCCTTAACTACACCATTACATATTATTTCAACAACATCGTTATATTGAAATGAATCAGGTATTCTAAGCTCTGCTTCAAAATGTCCATTTTCATCAGGCATGATCCTGCCAACTGTTATCTCTTCTCCACCATTTCTATTTCTTAAAATAATCTCAACAGTATTATCGTAATCATTGCTACTAGTTGGATACCAACCATATCCCTCTATTATAATTTCATCACCTGCATGTGGGGTATAATCACTTACTTCAATTCTCTCTAGCCATTGATTAGGCTCTATTGAAACATTATCAGAACTTGTCTGCCATGATAATTTTGCATTATTAACATACCCTATACCCTTACCATCAAGTCTAGAAAATCCATTAGCAGAATAAGCAACAATTAATAAAGTTATAATAATATATAGGATAAATCTTTTATCCATAATTTCACCTCATTGTATATATAAATTTATTTAACGAATACGTAAGTAGCTATCTGCCTCTAAACCATTAACATAAATATCAGCAGTAGAGTATTCTAAATCTGGTGGAATCAGACAGGATCCACCAAAAGTACCATCTTCATAGGCAAAAGCTTCACCACATTTTTTTAGTACCATACCACTGCGTTTTGGCCCATGTTCTGTCAGTTCGATTATAATTTTTTCATAGGGCTTCCAGCCTGTACCAAGTATCCTTATTCTTTCACCCTTGTAAGGATTATCTTCACTCAATTCTATAGTTTGGGCATATAAGATATTCAGAGATAATGTAAACATTGCAAAAACCATTATAATAATAAATCTACCTAAATACTTCATAATATTTAAACCTCCTAACTCAGAATCATTTTATTAATGTATTTAATTCAAATAGTGGTCCCATGATAGAAATCACAATAAAGCCAACTATTAGTCCGATAAAAACAATAAATAATGGCTCTATAACTGAGATAAATGCAGATGAAAATTTTTCAACCTTCTTTGAATAAAATTCACTAACCCTTTCAAGTATACCAGGCAAATTTCCAGATGACTCACCAGTTACTACAGCTGCAAGAAAAAGTTCTGGAAATATTTTTTTACTCTCCATAGATTTCGACATCTTCATACCACCTTTAACATCTTCCTGAACCTCTAAAATAACATCTCTTAGATATATATTGTTAACTGTTGAAGATGCTGATTTTAAAGCGTCTGTCAATGGTAATCCTTCCCTCAATAAAAAAGAGAAAACATGGGTGAATTTTGCCAATAGTATTTCTCTAATAGCTCTAATGTTGTATAATTTGCTGTCAATTTTGAAACGGAATATATTATTTTTTGTATATAAATATCTAATAATCATCATAAATAATAGAAGAAACACAGCAATAAAGATGCCATAATTTTTAATAAACTCACCTGAAAATATAAGTATTTGTGTACTTGCAGGGATTTCTCTGTTAACTGAGGAAAATACCTTCTCCATTTTAGGAACCACATAGGAAAGCAAGAAACCAACTACACCTAAACCTAACACAAAAACAGTTATGGGATACACTAAAGCAGATCTAATTTTATCAAAGGCTTTCTTTTTTTCTTCCTCATAGACAACTATATCTAACAAAACATCAGCGAGTCTACCAATATTCTCAGAAACCCGAATTAAATTAATATACATCTCATCGATGAGAGAATATTTATATTTTTCCAAAGCAACTGAAAACCTACTACCCTCTGAAACAGTTGATGAAACATCAAGGAGAAATTTTTTTAACCTTTCACTGCCTACACTTTCAGCAACAACCTTAATAGCTTCAACTAAGGGAATACCACTCTTTAATAATAGAGCTATTTGAAAGAAAATATCGGGAATATACTTCTTTTTATTTCCAAAAATAGAAAGTATTGAAATTCGCTTTTTGGTTCTAGAAGGCGTAACATCTGATACGAGTACACCTGCATTCTTTAACTCCATCAACAGGGAAGTCTTTGAAGGAGCCTCTTTTATGCCTTTTATAACCTTTCCTTCCTTGTTTAGTCCTTCATATGTATATGTTGGCATTATTCAATACTAGTTATTGCAATTACTTCTTCAGGAGTAGTCACACCCTTTTTTATCAAATTATATCCATCTTCAAACATCTGTTTAAATCCTAAAGATTTTGCAGTATTTCTTATTTCAAAAGCTGAAGCACCCCTGTTAATTAATTTTCTGATTTCATCATTAATCTCTAAAAATTCAAAAATAGCAGTTCTTCCTTTATAGCCAGAATAAAAACACTCTTTACAACCCTTACCCTTATAATATTCATCTAAAGGTAGATTTGCATTACTAAAATAACGCTTAATTTCTTCATCAGCCTCTACTTTTATAGCGCATTTTGGGCAAACTTTCCTTACTAGCCTTTGAGCTATAATCAATAGTAGTGACGAAGAGATTAAAAAGGGTTCAATATCCATCTCTATAAGCCTAGCAACAGCAGAGGGTGAATCATTTGTATGTAAAGTAGATAATACCAAATGCCCTGTTAATGACGCTTGTATAGCTGCTTTTGCAGTTTCTTCATCTCTTATCTCCCCAACTAATATAACGTCAGGATCTTGTCTTAAGAATGCTCTTAATGCATTTGCAAAGTTCAGATTTACAGCAGGATTAACTTGAACTTGGGTAAGACCTGCAATATCATATTCTACAGGATCTTCAATTGTTAAAATATTTTTGGTATCCCTATCCATCTCTAAAAGTGAAGCATAAAGCGTTGTTGTCTTACCAGAGCCTGTTGGGCCTGTTACTAGTATTATGCCATTTGGCCTATTTAAATAGCTTTTCAATTTATTAAGCCACTCTTTTGGTATACCAATACTATCTAATGTAATTAAGTTCTTTGATTTTTCCAAAATCCTTAAAACAGCTTTTTCACCAAATATAGAGGGCATAATAGATACCCTCATGTCAACACTGCGATTGCCAACCCTAATATTTATACGGCCATCCTGAGGTTTTCTAGTTTCTGCAACATCAAGCATTGACATAACCTTAATTCTAGCAAGCACTGAATCGTGCAAGTTTTTAGGAAACTTTTTGTAAGTTCTCAATTTGCCATCTATTCTAAATCTCACAACAAATGCATTCTCATTAGATTGAAAATGAATATCTGAGGCACCACCCTTTACAGCATTTATAATAATTTGATTCACTAATTTTATAACAGGTGCATCATCATAGGATGCTGATAGAATATCAGACACATCCTCTAGATCTTCTGTAGTAGACGCATCAAATTCACCCTGCACATCACCACCATAATACTCTTCTAAATGTTCTAAAATTTTCCCTTTTTCAACCTCCTCAAAGTTTCCATCGGCCCCAGTAAACAAAGCTAAAAGCCTTGCCTTTTTAAGTCCACTATCACCATTGTAATAATAATTTAACCTACCATCTTCATCAAATACTGGAACAAAGTCACTTCTATCGGGGAATCTTAAATATTCTTCTTTTAACTTATCTATATTCATTTTTCTTAAAAACTATCATACTCCTTCTTAAACTCTCTATTAGATTCTAACTTTTCCTTTGTTATATTATCTATCTTGGGCCTTGTATCAATTATCTTTGCTGACAAAAAAACCATTAGATTTGTTTTATCATTTGAACTACCACTGGTTCCGAAAAGCCATCCAATTAGAGGTATATCCTTTAAAATTGGTATCCCACTCTCCCTTTTATTACTATCGTTACTTATCATACCCCCTATGACCATCATAGAATCATCTGGCATTTTAATACGTGTTTTTGTTCTTCTTGTAATAGTTGCAGGAGTTGTAGCGGCTAAACCTTCTACCTGTTGCACTCTCTTTACTTCTAATTCAATATTTAATGTAATCTCATCTGCAGAAGAAATCAAGGGGGTAATCTTCAAGGATGTACCAACATCTCTATATTCAGTTTGACTTATTGAAGTACCTCCTTCGGTTACAGATTGTCCTGTATCAAAAGGTCTATTTTGACCAACAAACACTTCTGCCTCTTCATTATCTAAGGTCAATATCTGTGGCTTTGACATAATATTCATTGCGCTATCAGTGGCTAGTGCAGTAAATAGAGCTGTTATTGATCTAAATATTTGCCCCTGATATGTTATGGTATCACCTAGCACACCAGTAGAAAACCCCCCTGGTAAAGCACCACCGCCTGATGTACCACCTTCACCGCCTACAGAACCAGAGGTCCCGCCTCCACCTGAAGCTATACCTTGGTAGCTACCTATGTTACCCCCTGTATAACCACCTGTAATAAGTGTATTGCCACTTTCACCAATTGCAATCCATTCAACACCAAAATCATCAGTCTTAGAAACAGTTGTCTCAACTATTAAAGCTTCAACATAAACCTCTCTTCTAGTCTTATCTAGTTTATTAACCAGTGTTTCAACCTTATTATATAATTCCTGATCCCCAATAGCTATGATAGAATTAGTTGGCTTGTCAGCTGCAACAGCATATTTAACAATCTTTTCTTCAGTTGTAACCTCAGAAAGTAATTTATTTAAAACCTCTTCGACATCTTCAGCTTGAGCATTCTTAAGATAATATACCTTAGGTGCCCCTCTAGTAGCTGCACCTGAAACATCAACATTTGATACTATATATTCTATTCTTTTATAGTCTTCCTTGGTAGCTGCTATAATTAAAACATTTGAGTAGTCATCTGCCATTATTGCAGGGGTTAGTGATGTTAAACCTTGCTTATTTAAATCACCATAAAACCTAGTTAGTTTTGCCTCTATATTACTTGCAGTTGTATTCATAACAGGAAGAGCATAAACTTGCATGCCCCTTCCCCTTTCTTCTAACACTGATATTATATTGAGCATCTTTTTTACTCTTTCTTCTGTATCTCTAACAACTAAAGCATTAATCCCTCTTATATCATCTACAATACCAGTTCGTGTTTTTATTCTATTAAAGCTTGTTGCTACACTTGTAGAGTTAACATTCTCTAGCACAACAACTGTAGTAATAATATCTTGACCGTCTTTACTTACAGTTTTTGCAAAAGTATCAGGATAATCTTGCATATCAATATATTTGATGATCTGGATATATTCACCCCTATCAACAGCATATAAATTATTTACCCTAAGTGTTGCATAGAATAGCTCAAGGATTGCTTTTTTAGACATATCTTGCTGAGATGATATAGTTACATTTCCTCTTAAGTCCTGTTCATTATAGACAATATTTTTACCAGTAAACTCAGCAACAAAATCAACAAATTCCTTAAGTGTCAAACTCTTTAAATTAAGATTGTAATTTTCATCGCTTTTTTTAACTTCCTGAGCATCTACTAAATCTATAATAGCTATATTAATAAATACTAATAATAATATTAATAAGTATATAACAGATCTTCTCAACAATCTAAGCATAAGCATTTTAACTTTCCTCCAAAGCTAAACTATTTAATTTCAACTAATATAGTTCTTCTCTCATTTCTTCTTAAGATATCAATCGTGACAGCTGATTCATTCTGCCAATTCGTAAAAAGCTCAAACATCTTTTCTGGCGTATTTATCTCTTCACCATTCATTCTCACTAAAACATCACCATTTTCAAGACCCGCCTTTCTTAGAAAAGCATCCATCCTCATTCTACCAATTCTATAACCCACAAATTTTCCATCTAAATAATATGGGGATATATACATAGTACTAATTAAGCTATTTATATCTGAAAGATTTTCTTTAACATCTTTCCTGCTTACCGTCCTCTTTATTGTCCCTCCTTCGCTATTATCCTCTTCGCTTATTTCTCCTATATTCTCTTCCCCGTCTTCTTCCAAAAACAATCTATATTTTTTGCCACCATACAGGATAACCACATCTTTTAAGTTTATAGATTCTACACTTATTCCATCGGCTACATCGCCAACTGATAAAACATAAAAATTATCCTTTGTTCTAATCAATGCATAAGATTTAATTTTTCCTTTCAATATACCAACTAGATCTCCCTCAAATTCACTGTTTTTAGCTGCATTTTCATTTTTTTCTATAGAGCCTATAGAGGCTTTTTCTTCTAAAGCTTGCATACGGGCTTCATTATAAACATCTATCTTTAGAGGGTTCTTTTCTAAGATTAATTCTGTATCTATCTCGTTCTTTTTTTGGTCTACTTCTCCAAAATTATCTGGCAGCTTAATTATAAATTCATCATGCTTTTTATAAATAAACATTGTTAAAACATATGCGCTACTGAAGGCAAATATAATGGTACTAAATAACGCTAATGTTTCTTTTTTACCAACATTAAAATTACCTAATATTTTTTTGCTAATTATCTTCTTCATTATGAATGTATTGCTTTTTATATTTATCACTTTTATATTACTATTGCCATTTTGAAGTCAATAGTAAATAAAAATTCAAAAAAATATATTTTTCACTTACATATATTGATAAGTTATAAATTTTTAGTATATTTAAATTCAATAGAAATAAATTTAAAATGTTACAAAAACTTATTTGGAGATTACCATGCAAAACAAAGGATTTACATTAATTGAAATATTGGTAGTTATTGTAATACTTGGTTTGCTTGCTACTTTTTTGGTGCCAAGAATAATAAGCAAGCCTGATGAAGCTAGAGTTGTTAAGGCAAAATCAGATATAAAAGCTTTAGAAACAGCACTAAAAATGTATAGACTTGATACAGGGAGGTATCCAACAACTGATCAAGGTTTACAAGCCTTAATTGAGAAACCTGAGATCTCACCAGTTCCTAACAATTGGAATGGGCCATATTTGGATTCTGAAGAACTCCCAAAAGATCCTTGGGGGAATGAATACGTTTATAGATCGCCTGGAGAATATATAGAAAACACAAGAAGACAAAGAGATTATGAAATAATCTGTTTAGGTGCTGACAGCAAAATTGGGGGAGAAGGTTTTGATGCTGATATTAAAAACTATGAAATTAAATAAAATAGTTTATATAATAACATGATTATATAATAACATATTGTTATTTATTGGATTCATTTAATTATATATAATGAATTCATTATCTGCCGAATATGAAAGCTTTTACATTAATTGAATTATTAATTGTGTTAGTTATCTTAGGAATTGGTTTTATGAGCTTTACTCCTGTTATATTTGATAATGTTATTGAGCCAAATAAATTAGTAGCCTTTTTCAATGAAACACTTGAAAAGTATACAGATGAAGCAAATAAAAAAGGAGAACCAATTGTATTGAAGGGTTCAAAATCACAAGCAACACTAACTAAAGTAACTGAAAAAAAATTAAATTCAAATAGCAACAATGAAGAAATTGATATTCCAACTCCATCTACAATCACAAGTGTAGAGATAAATGACGAACTATCTTATAAAGATACATTTTACATCAACATTTACCCAAATGGAATCTGTGATCACTTTATAATAAATTTTAGTGATCACGCCTCAATTGAATCAATACCACTTATTATGGAAGTTGTAGAAAAAAGTAATAAAAACTAATCAAAATGAAGAAAATAAATGGATTTACTTTACTAGAAGTTTTAATTGCACTTACGGTCTTGTCTATATCTATGTTAGGTGTTTATTCCCTTTTAAATATATCACTAACAATGGAAAACAGAAGAAATGATAGAGAGTACTTGTTTCAATTTGGCTTTGAACGTTTGTTAAAAGAGGAAAATTTTAAAAAAGCGGATTTAAAGGAAGCCGAAAGGATAATGGGTCATAGTATAAGCTACGATAAAGAAGCAGACCAGATAGAACTTTTTGATGAAAAAGAACTTAAAGAGCTACTAGAAAAAGCTAAAAGTAAGGATTTTTCTAATAAATTAGAAATTATAGAAAATAAAATTACAACAGAAGGAAGAGATGTTTATTACTATACAATCTCAGAAATCAAATAGAGATAGGCGGTTGCAAAATGTAAAAATATCAGCCTTTACACTTCTAGAAATTATAATTGCTGTTGCTATTAGTGCAATGATTATATTAGGCTCATATTCTCTGTTTAATAGCATATTTAGTGCACAAACAAATGTTACTGATAGCCTAATAACAACTAAAATCTACAACGGCTTAACAAAGATTATAAATAGTGATTTTAGGAATATGTTGCCAGCTACGGAAGAATTGATAGCTCAAATTGATAATGAGACAGACAATAGTACTGAGAATAATGATACAAGTTTAAGTTTAAATAAAGAAAATAATAATAGTTTGTTTAACAATGAAACAGATAAAACAACTGATAATGTAACGGATAATGCAACAAAAAAACAATACATAATCCTTAGAGAAGAAAATAATTACCCAAAAATAACATTTTTAACCTACAATAGTATATTTTTTAATAAAGCCTTCCCAGTTAGAGTTACTTATTATATCGATGATGATAACTATTTTGTTAGAGAAGAAAGAAAAAAAGATGTTGATTTTGAAAAAAAACTTAGACTTATTGGAAATATAGATAAATTTGAAATATCCACATTTAATGGAGAGAAATTTGAAGAAGACAAAGCAAATCCAACACTTATGAGATTTTTATTTACAATTAAAGATAGAGATTACCTTATAACTACTGGGAAAATAATTAGAGAATGACAATTCAAGCAAAAGAGAAAAAAAGTAAGGGGAGTGTTCTCGTTTACGTTTTAATTATTGTATCTTTTTCTGTTGCTTTAGCATTTACAATAAATGAGAATATAACTAAAAATTATGAAAGTACCTTCAGTATATATTATAATAACCAGGCTTATCTATATGCCAATAGTGCTATTAATATAGTAAAAACACTCTTTGAGTTAGATGATGATGCCTATGACTCAAAAGAGGATATATGGTATAATATACCACCTATCAAACTTAAGGAGGGGATCCTAAGATTTGATATCAAACCAATTAATGCAAAAATTAATATTAATCTTTTAAACACTGAAGGAGATACTGAATTTGCACTTCACATCATAGATGTTGTTGATAAAATTTTCAAAGAAGAAAATATAAATTCTCTAACACCTGGCATTATTAAAGATTGGATTGATAAAGACAACGAACCTGCCGATTATGGTAGAGAAGATTACATCTATGATGAAAACAATTTAATATATAAGATTAAAAACAAACCTTTAGACACTATTATGGAATTAGCCTATATAGGATCATTTAATGATTATGAAAAACTAAAAGATTATTTTACAACTGTAGGAGAAGATAAAAAATTAAATATAAATTTCTGCAGCGAAGAAACATTAAAAGCATATATACCAGATTTAGCCTCCTATGCTAGTGATTTCATTGAATATAGAAGAAATAATATATATAAAAATAAATCTGATATAACAAAAGCAAGCTATATTTCAGATGATGAGTATGTAGAGGCAGTTAATTATCTAACAATAAAAAGTAACCTATATTATATAAAAATCATTGTTGAATTTTTTAATAACAACTATACTTATCACATACTTTATAATAGAAAAGAGCAAAATATAGATAAGTTTATAGAAGGATATAATAATGACTACTTCTAGTAATAGAATATATTTAAAGGATAATCGATTCTACAAAATTATAGATAGTAAACACCTAGAGGAGATTGATATCGAATATTTAAAAGAAAGTATTTTTCAGCTAATAATAGATGATTCTTATTTCTTCTATGATTCTTTGGAATTACCAACCACAAATAAAAGAAAATTACGAGCAATTATAAAAAACTACTTGCTTACTAACTACCCTGAGGAACTAATTAAATATTTTTCATATATTAATATCAACAATAAAACCATAATATATATTATAAATAATGAATTAATTGAGTTAACCTATAAATACACAGAATTATTTAAACTAGCTGATAGGATTTCAACCCCCCTATTAGAAGCGCTAAGTTTATATAATAATTTTACATATAAAACAAAAAACATAATCTACGAAATTGAAAATATGCAGATAAAGCACTTAAATAAAGATAGTGGCAATGTATTAACAGCAGATGATATTATATATAATCTTCAAAACATAAACTTAGATATTGATTTGTTAATTAAGAAAGAGAATGCCCTTTTGTTATTTAAAAAATATAGAATACCTATAGTGTTATTAACTATTGCATATGTTTTATTTGTTGCTGGGGAAATCATAAAAATAAATACATTAGAAAATAGGTTAGAAAAATACAATAATCTATTAATTGAGATATATAGAGATGCAGGTGTTTTAGATTCAAGTGATCCTCTTGGTCTATTATTGTCGAAAGTTAACAGCGATAACAATAACAATAAAATTATACTGCCAACTATTTATAAAATTAGCAAGGCAGTTGACAATAATACAACAATTGATAGTATAAATATCAATTTTGATACAATAAGATTTGATGGTATTACCCAAGATTATAAGTCATTAGAAGAAATAACCTCTAACCTAGAAAAGGAAACGGGTAAACATGTTACAATCTTAAACACTAATAAGGAAAAAGAGTATATCAAATTCTCAATAAGAATAGGATAGATAATGAATTTTGATAAATTAAATTTAGATTTTGGAAGATTTAAAAATTTATTTATTAAGAAAAACAATACTATAATAATAAATATTACGATATTATTATGTATCTTATTATTATTTTTTTTTACACATATTGCCTTTAAAATGAAAATAGACAGTATAAATGAAGAGATAACCAATACAAAAAAAACAGTAACAAATGCTAATGAGTTGTACCAAAGATATAAATTACAAACAAACGAGAGATCGTTACAGGTTGGTGGAGGTTTACTCTCTTTTATACAATCCTTTAGCAGATCACTAAAATTAGAAAATAACATAACATCTTTGAGGCCAAACCCCACAAGTACTGGTAACGAGGGCGTATCAGTTAGAATTGAAGAATTAACCCTTTATGATATCGTAGAGATACTAACAAAATTGGAAAAATATTCAAATCTCAAAATAGAGGTTTTTAATTTAGCCAAAAGGTTTGATAATCCAAAAAAAGTAGATATATATCTAGAGATCACAAAAATATGAACAACCTAACATCTATTTTAAAATATATTATTGTTTACTTAATATCATTTTTAATATTTTTTATTTTATTATATCCTTATGAAATTATTATAACAAATTTTATAAATAAAATTTCAGAAAGTTATAACATACCTATACAATATTCAAACATTAATAGTTCTCTTTTTAAATCCAGTATAGGAGAACTCAATATATTAATAAATGATAATATTAAAATTAATAATATAAATATAAAATACTCCCCTTTTTCAATTATAACAAACAACTTTGCCATAAAAGCTGATGATAAGAATTTGAAATTAACAGGATATCTCAATAATAACAATTTAAAGACTGATATTAATTTGAACATTAATAATGCAAACTTACAAAATGTTGTATGGAACGGAAATTTAGACATTAAAAGTAATATAAACCTTAAAAGCTATAGGGGAAATGTTGATATACACTCAAATAAATTAGCATTGACAATTTCAGATAAGAAAATAAACATCGATAATATAGTTTTTAAAAGTTTTGTCTCAAATGATCAGATTGAAATAAACAATCTAAAAATAAGTGGAGATTTAAAAGCCTCTGCAAATGGCATTATATTTATAAATAAGAACAATCTAAAATATTCATCAATGAATATTAGAGGAACAGTCACAATGGATAATCAATCAAAAAATATATTTGTTAGAGGAACCTTCCATAATCCAACAATTATAACAAGATAAACTATACCCATGAATTATCTACATCCAACTACTTTTGCTAAAAAGCTACACTGTAAATAATGTATAAATCTATAATATGGGGTTTTTAGTCAAATAGTCCTGGTGATCAAAAGGGGCTTCATCAACTGGTTTATTTTTTACATATTCCTTCTTTATTAATTGCCATGACTTACAGTTATCTCTCAAATTATATTGCAATATTTTCATTAAAACATTTTTAGCCCTATCATCTATTATCTCAAAAAGTGATTCAACCCTATGATCCATATTTCTTTCCATCCAATCTGCAGTTGAAATATAATATTTCTCATCACCACCATTATAAAAATAAAGTATTCTTGGATGTTCTAAAAATCTACCAACAATACTTCTAACTGTTATATTATCACTCAAACCCTCAATTTGAGGGATAATTCCACATATACCTCTAACAATTAATTCTATCTTTACGCCACTTTGACTGGCTTCATACAATTTTTGTATAAGTATTTTATCAATCAATGAATTGACCTTAACAATAATATGCCCCTTCCTCTGACATTTAGCCTCATAAATTTCTTTATCTATTAGTGATAAAAGTTTATCCCTTAACTCCCTTGGGGCCAATACTATTCTTTTCTTATTAGAAACATATTCTGTATAGCCCATTAAATAGTTAAAAAGTTGTGCATTTTCATAGCCCACATCTTCATCAGCAGTTAAATAATCAATATCCGTATATTGTAGGGCTGTCTTTTCATTATAGTTTCCTGTTGATAAATGGTTATATCTTACTATTCTATCATTTTCCTTTCTAACTATTACAAGATTTTTTGTATGTATTTTCATATTGACAAAACCATATGTTACTAAGCAACCTGCCTCTTCCAACCTTTTAGCCCACTCTACATTTTTCTCTTCATCAAAACGAGCTTTCAATTCGATTACCACACTAACTTGTTTTCCCTTTTCTGCCGCTACTATTAAATTCTTCATTATATTAGAGTCTCTATTTGCTCTATATAAAGTCATCTTAATTGAGAGCACCTTATCATCACACGCAGATAATTCTATTAATCGAGTAATCAGATAAAAATTATTATATGGTCTATATAATATTATATCTTCTTTTTTTATCCTATCAAAAATAGCATTATCCAGTGGAATATCCTTCGGTAAAACTGGTTTAAAAGGTGGATAGTAAAATTTTTTATTCTCAACGTGAACATCAAACAAAAAAGTTAAATCAATCTTGCTTTTAATTGTAAATATATGAGCATCCTGAAAAACAATCTTATCCCTTAAAAAATCTCTTATGTTTTTAGGCATTTCCTTGTCAAATTCAACCCTAACAACTTTACCTTTTTTCCTCTTTGATAATTCACTTTCAATTAATTTCAAAAGATCCTCAGCACCTTCCTCTTCAACGCTTAAATCTGCATCCCTTGTGATTCTAAAAAGATAATTGTTATTTATATTATAGCCATAAAATATTCTATCCAAGAATCTCTCAATAATATCCTCAACAGCTAATATATAGTTATAGCTACCTATTTTTATTTTAAAAACTCTCTTTAAATTATCAGGTATTATAATAAGTGAATAGAATATGTTGCCATCTTTTTCCATTTCAATAAATATAGACAATCTCTGATTATATATAAAAGGAAAAGGATTTGCAGCTGATAAAGTAATTGGAGAAATCAAAGGAAAAATCTCATCATTAAATATTGCCTCAGCTATATCATAAAGCTTGCCCTCTATCTTTGGAAAAAATATAATATTATGCTTTTTGCACTCTGCAACCAACCTTTCAAAAATATCGCTTTGTTCTTTGTAAAGCTTGCTAGCTAGTTCTTTAATATTATCGAGTTGTTGCCTTGGGGTCATACCAGATCTATCTTTTTTTGAATATCCAGCCTCTAACTGGTCAAATAAGCCTGCCACTCTAATCATATAAAATTCATCCATATTAGATGAAAAAATAGCTATAAATTTCAGCTTTTCAAAAAGAGGAACATTTGAATCCTTTGATTCATACAAAACCCGTTGGTTAAATAGAATATTGCTAATTTCTCTATTAATAAAAGGATATTTATTATTCATAATCAATCTTAATCTCCAATTCAGGTTTTATTCCATAATTCTCTAAAAAAAGTTTAGATTTTTTACTAAAGGCCAACTCCTCTAAAAAAGGATGTGTCCAAGATCTAGCAACAATCTTTAGCCTACCATCACCTTGAATAACATCTATATCACTTACAATATTTTTATGACTTGCATCAAGAGAATCAGCAATCTTTAAAATACTGGCTAGCTTATATACTATCAATCTTTCACTAATATTTAGATCATACAATTTATCTTCATGACTTATATATGGATTATCCCTGTGTAACAATGAGATTAAAGCTATAATATTTATACTTTCTTTTGATAAACCTGGCATACTTAAAGATTTAATAATGTGATAAGAATGTTCTTCATGATCTCTTGCATTTATAAAATAACCAACCTCGTGCATAATTGAAGCAGCTTCTAACAAAAATCTCTCTTTGTTTTTCAATGAATGTATAGCCTTTATGTTATCAAAAATATTTAAAGCAAATTTTGTTACTATCTTAGCATGGTTTTTATCAAAGTTAAATCTAGCACCTATATAAAAAAATGTCTTTCTGAGTCTGTTATTTAAACCACCATCCCGTAATATATTAGTAAAAAAACCTGAAAGCATAGCAGGGAAATTAACCCTTGTAAAATGTATTTCGTTTAAACCAGTAAAGGATAACATATTAATATATGTTGTTAGTGTTGGAAGGAGTATCTCAGCATCTAATCTGCGCATATTATATAATCTTACAACATCATCAACAGCTATTGTTTTTATATCATCATAAATTTTCATTAGATCCTTTTTCTTAAAAAAATCCCCTTTTGGTTTGAGTACCTCTAACAATAAATTGATAGAACTGCCGGAGCAGACAACATACTGAAAGCTAAATTTAGACGGCAAAGCATTTTTTATTGTATAAAACATATTCGCAACATAGTGTTGATAAGCCTTATATCTATTAACCACTGAAATATATTGAAAAATTTCATTTAAACGCAGATTACCATATGGGAGTGCAGCTGAATAAACCATCACATTATTTTTATGTATACTAATAGAAACATTACCACTTGAAACATTCGCAAACAAAAGCCCCTTTTTCTCCATCTCTTTAAAAGCTTTAAGCTTTCCCTTTACCCCAACATACTTAATATATATTTCATCAGATGGTTCTAATACGTTCAATTCTATACCTGTATTAACCTTTATGTGATCTATAAAGAAATATCTATTCCTAGCCTCTCTAACACCACTTGTACAAAGGGCACGGTAATTCTTACCAATATGATATTCATCTAATTTATGTTTAAAATTGCGTAATATAACAGTTGCCTTATTCACATTATCTAGTGAGATATAGCCTTTGGTAAATGTATCCTTTCCTAAACTCAATGGTTTAATCATATACTCTAGCAACCTCTCCTGCCCATTAAGATACTCACAAACAAGCATCCTAAAGGCTGAAGCTCCAATATTTATTATAGCAAATATCCCTCTTTTCATTTAATTATTACATTTTTCCCTAATATATTCTCTAGTAAATCCTTTTTTCTATTAGCACCTTCTATCTCAAGATAAATATTACTCTTCGATATAGGCTTTATATATAAAGCCTTATCTTCTTCAGTTAAATGAATATCCTTAATCAAATCATTATGAGATCTATCCAGTCCATCTGCTATCCTTAATATAGCTGCTAATTTCTGTGTTATCAGCTTTTCTTCATATGTCATATCATTGTAGGGTTTATGTGTCGGTTTTGGTACGCTTCTCCTATGATATCTTGCAATATTTGCAATTAATTCTATCTCATTGGGTGAAAAACCTAGTAATTCTGAATTTTTTATTAAATAATAAGAGTGCTTATGATGGCCAGAATAACTAATAAATGTTCCTACATCGTGTAAAATAGCTGAAGCTTCTAATATGTTTTTGTAGTTTTTATCTAAGGATAATCTCTCCATTAGTAAATCAAACAATCTCAATGCAAGTTTATTTACCTGTCTTGCATGATCTTCCTCAAAATTAAATTTGTTACCTATCTCAATAAGCCTTGAAAAGATAACACTCTCACCATTTTGAAAAGGCAAATCAATACCCATTTTATTAATAGTATCTATTGTTAAACCTGTCCTTAAGCCTGCTTTCATTGTATAAAAACCAGACAATCTAGTTTTCTCTAATAAAATATCAATAAATATCATAGCCGCAAGCATAATGTCAGACCTTTGCGGTTCAATACCAGCTAGTTTTTTTATCTCATCAATACTATGTATGCTCATATAACTAATCATTTTCTTTAAATACTTCCTATCAACATATTTTACCGCTTCATTTTCTTTAGATTTTTCTTTATAATACATTTCGGAAAGGTTATACATTGTACCACCAGAAGATATTACAAGATCTATATCACTATTAATATTAAGCCCTTCCAATCTATCATTAATATATCTTTTCAAATTTAATATTTCTTCTATTGTAGGTGGATTATGCTTTATAAATAATTTAGTCAATTTTGAACAACCCACCTCTAAGCTTATTGATTTAATTAAGTCACCTTTCTTTGTTATGCAAATCTCTGTTGAACCACCTCCAACATCAACAACAACTGCATCATTTTTTGAAAGTTGAAAATTTGCAGTTGCAGATAAATAATTATAGAAAGCCTCTTTTTCTCCAGGAATAATTTCAATATCAAAATCTATCTCTTTTTTTACTCTATCCACAACGTCAAAAGCATTATTTGCTTCTCTAAATGCAGCAGTAGCAACAATTTTAACAGTATCAACATTTTTTCCAATTATAAGTGATTTTAGGTTTTTCAAAACTATAACTAAATTATCTACCGATTTTTCGTCAAAAAAACCTTTTTGAAATACATTATCACCTATCCTTAAAATTTTTTTATAATCCTCAACTATTTTGTAGCTTTTACCAAAAACTTCTGATATCTGCATTCTAACAGAGTTACTTCCAATATCAATTACAGCAATTTTTGACATTAAAAATTAAAACCTCCCAAAAGTTCTTTGATTTCCCCCCAAAGATCTCTATATGAATTATCTGCTTTACTATGTTTAGCAAATATAGCAACTGGAGCCCTATATTCACCCATTAACTCAATTGTTGAAGAATAAGGTATTGTTGTCTTAAGGCAATATTTATTATTTTTACTAAATTCATCCATAGTATTTTTATGCATTTTTTTTCTTCGATCAACCATTGTAAAAAAAGGGCATATAAATACATTTTTCTTAAAATTATTTTTAATATGTTCTACCAATAAGTCATATGCTCTAACTGAAAGGGTAGTTGGAATAAGTGGGAAAAGAATTAAATGTGAAATATTGATAATATATTCTAACAACTGGTTAAAACCAGGCGGACAATCAAATATAACTATATCGTAGTCTTCTTCTAATTCGTCTAACCTGTTTACAAATTTCTTTTTTGCTTTCTTAGTATCATTAATTACTATATCAATATCCTTCAAAGAAAAATCTGAGGGTATTATATCTAAATTTTTGTAATTACTACCTTTAATATTATTCTTTATAAAGGATTTTTCTTTTAATATATCCTCAGTTTTACCTTTTATCTTATTTTCAACTCTAAAATAGAAAGAAGCAGAGGATTGTACATCAAAATCCCACAATAAGACCCTATAATTATCACATGAGGCTAGAAATGCTATATTAACTGCTGTAGCAGTTTTGCCCACACCACCCTTTAAGCTGTTAATTGCAAGAACCTTCAATAATTAATAACCTTTTTAAATTTCTTACTATCTATAAGAGTATAAAAATTATCATAATGATCTAAAAAATTAGTTGAGCTTTCCTTCTTCTTTTCATCTAACAACCTTATAATATAACCAGCCACTAAATAAACACTGCTCTTACCTTCTGGCTGGCCTAAATCTTTAAGTATTTCATATATCATATTACTCTGTACCTGAACATCCTGGTACAAACCTAGTGAATCTTGTAATTTTTTTAATGCTGATATTGCATCAGAATAAATATCTTCCCTATAAATAGGATTAAAAAACTCTAATACATATCTCAGTTTTTTACATGCAATCCTTAATTTATGCATATTTACTGGATTAAAATCAATAACAGCAATACGATATCTTCTATCCACTTTTTTTAATGCCTTAGAAATATAGAATGATGCTATTTCACCAATTGGCTTATAACCATATTCTTGCACACTACCACTAGGATCATCTAAAAATTTACTCCATTTCTCTAACAAGGTATTGAACTTTTTTGTTTGTAGAAATCTTCCCAATTTATTATATTCTTTATTAATTTTACTGCCTAGATAATCTAAAATTAATGTAAGACCATCATTCAAATCACCTGATAGCTCATATTTTAACTCAATTAATGTTAAAAATTGAACATCTAAATCCCTTAAATAGTTTGTTTTTTTCATCACACCAGCGAATTCATCTTTAAAAATTGCTATTTCTTCATCTTTGAATATCTCCTTTAATTGATTTAAGGCTGTTCTTGTTCTTCTAAGGGAAACTCTAAAATCATGCAGAAATTCTGAATCTATTTGATTGGAAATACCAAATAAATTTATTCTTATTATAGAAAGTAATTTTTTTAATATCTTCGAAATAGCTAAATATGCTTTCTCATCCCTTTCTACCTGAATATCTATTTTATTTGAATATCTCGTAATTTTTAAATTAAGAGCTGAAAACAAATGTTCTGGCAGATTTCTTGCTTTTATATTGTCTAAATTTAAGATTTCTTTTAATTTCTTATTTATCTCTTTTGTTTCTTTTTTATAACCTTTTATCCTATGGACATATAAAACTTGAATATTAAAATCAGAAATTTCATATATGCTAAGTTTTGAGAAAATTTTCTTATTTGCATCATATATATTATATATTTCCTCAATACCTTTAAATTTTTTTAGTGAAATTAAAGCTCTGGGACCTAAAATATCTTTTAAAATTCCTCTAACTTCGGCATCATCGACATCCCACCAAAATTTAAAAGGTGTATTAGCAAAAGTAATGGTATTATTTTTTTTAGTATAAAATAAAATATACTCTTCATTTTTTTTATATAATATTATATTTTTAAAATACAATGAATATTCAAAGGTATCAAAAATCTCATAGCTATTCTCATTTTTATTCTCAAGTTCTAAAGTATATAAATTGTTTAAAGATGACAAAAAATTTTTATTAGAATTCTTAATCAAGTAATAATATATAAGCCAAACCTCCTTATCTTAATATTTTTTGTTGTATTAAATTTACAAGAGCACCATCCTTTATGTGTATAATTGAGCCTTTTTTTAAAACAATCATTAACTTTCCTTCAGATAAATAATCAGATACAAAATTTTGTATATCTGGATTATGCGAAACTATTGAAATAACTTCATATTTAGCATATTCAGTAATTATTGAGTGATAGTTATTGATCTGTGAACCTGGATTCAATCTTTTATCAACTATTAATTTAGCACTACAAAATTTATTTAATATTTTACCAGTTTTAACAGACCTTTCAGCTTCTGAAGTAAAAATTATATTAGGTTTCTTAAACTTAGAAACAAATTTTTTAAAGGCTTTATGAGCTAGCTTTTCCCCTTTTTTTGTAAGAGGTCTTTTTAAGTCATCTTTACTCCATTCATCTCTATTTAATGCATGGGCATGTCTTATAAGATATATATCCATATAGTAATGCTCCTTATATATTATATTTATATAATATTTTCTTAATAATCAATATTATATCAAAAATTATTGTTGCTAAATATATTAAAATTCATAGAATAATCTAATATGCTTCAGGAGGTATTATGCACAAGATAGAATCTTTATTATTGCACGAAGGCTATACGCCAGATAAAACAGGCGCAATGGCACCACCAATATATCAAACAACAAGTTATCAGTTCGCTAGCACTGAAAAGGCGGCAAAATTGTTTGGTTTAGAGGAATTTGGCTTTATGTACACAAGGATTAACAACCCTACAGTAGATATATTAGAGAAAAGATTATCAGCACTAAATAAGGGAACATCATCAGTTGCAACAGCCTCAGGACAAGCTGCAATAACATATGCTATATTAAACATTGCTAAAAACGGTGATAATATAGTCTCATCAACTAATCTATATGGTGGAACATTTACACTTTTTAAATATACTCTCTCAAAATTTGGTATAAATGTGCGTTTTGTAGACTCCTCTGACCCTAACAACTATTTAAATGCATCAGATGAAAATACCAAGGCTTTTTATTTAGAAACTATAGGCAATCCAAGAAATAGTGTAAGTGACTTTGATAAAATTGCAAGTAATGCAAAATCACTAAATATACCACTTATTGTAGATAATACTGTATCACCTTATATATTTAATCCCTTTGAATATGGGGCAGATATAATAGTCTATTCACTAACAAAATTTATCAGCGGGAATGGCACTTCCATAGGTGGTGCAGTTGTGGAGAAAGGTGATTTTAATTGGGCCAATGGTAAGTTTGATGACTTTGTTAAACCTGATCCTTCCTATCACGGACTAAAATTTTGGGAAAAATTTGGCAACCATGAAAAAGCTGCCTTAAAAGGGCATTCTTATTCGATGAAACTTAGATTACAATTGCTAAGGGATATGGGCGCAGCCCTTTCTCCCTTCAATGCTTTCTTAATCCTTGAGGGTCTTGAAACACTCCCATTGAGAATGGTAAAACACTGTCAAAATGCTCTAAAGGTAGCAAAATTTTTAGAAGAACACAAAAATGTCAGCTGGGTAAATTATCCAGGCTTAACAAGCCACAAAGATCATAATAATGCAGAAAAATATCTAAAAAATAACTTTGGGGGAATAATTGGTTTCGGAATAAAAGGTGGTTATGAGGCAGGAAAAAAATTCATTGATAATATAAGCATGATTAAACATTTGGCGAATATTGGTGATTCAAGGAGCTTAGTAATACACCCAGCAAGTACAACACATTCCCAATTAACGAAAGAAGAACAAAAGGAAGCTGGAATTAGCGATGATTTTATTAGATTATCAGTAGGATTAGAAAATGTCGATGATATTACAGGTGAACTAGATAAAGCTTTAAACTGTACAGTTTAAAGATATAAAAATAATGGCTAAAACATATAACAAATATTATCAATCAATAGGAAACACGCCATTAATTTATTTAAGATCATTTTCAAATATTATAGATAATAATCTATATGCAAAGGTCGAATCTAGAAATCCATCATTTTCAGTTAAAGATAGGATAGCATACGGAATGATCACTGATGCACTAAAGACTAGCAAACTAAGAGATGATATGGAAGTTGTTGAGCCTACTAGTGGAAATACAGGTATTGCTCTTGCAATGGTTGGAGCAAGTTTAAATATTAAAGTAAATATTATAATGCCTAAATCAATGAGTGATGAAAGAAAAAAAATTATAAAGGCTTTTGGGGCAAATCTAATACTAACTGAACCAGATAAAGGAATGAAAGGAGCAATTGAAAAAGCTGAGACCCTAACCAAGGAATCCCCAAACAAGTTTTATATGCCTGACCAATTTTCTAACCCATCTAATCCTAAAATCCATGAGATTACAACAGGACCCGAAATAGAAAGCGCATTAAATGGTAATATTGACCTTATATTTGTAGGCGTTGGCACAGGAGGCACAATTTCTGGTATTGCATCATACCTTAAAAAAATACGTAAAAAACCTGTAGAAATAATTGCAATAGAACCAGTAAAAAGCCCAGCAATTACTTGTTCGTTAAATAGCAAAACTTTTACAGCAAAGCCTCACACTATACAAGGCATTGGTGCAGGTTTCATCCCTAAAACATTGAATTTATCATTAATAGATGATGTTGTGACAGTTAGCGATGAAGATGCACTTAATTACACTAAAGATCTCATAAAAAAAGAGGGTATTTTTGCAGGTATATCATCGGGGGCTGCTTTAAATGGAGCTTTAAAATATCTAAAGAAAAATAACATAAAAAGTAAAAATGCTGTCATAATTTTACCTGATACGGGAGAACGTTATCTAAGTACCCCAAAATTTTTATAGGATAAGGGATAAACAATGTTTGGATTTGGTTTTTCTGAAGTATTAATAATATTAATAATTGCTCTTATTATTTTAGGACCCAACAAATTGCCTGAGGTAGCAAAAATGGTTGGAAAGGCCTATGCACAATTTAGAAGAGCCTTTGAAGACATTAAAGACTCTGTAGATTTAGATCTTAATAATAATGTGCCTAAAAAAAGAAGTAAAAATTTAGATGAAATCTATAAGGACAAATGGCAAAAAGAGATAAATACTGACAAAAAAGATAAAGATGAGAAGAAGGATGCTTCTAATTCTATAGAAAAAGTGAATAACAAAGAAGAAAAAGAGAATAATAAAGATGCAACAAGCAGAGAATAAAGCAAACAATAACGAATATATGGATGAAAAACTCCCTCTTACAGCTCATTTAGAGGAGTTAAGATCTAGATTAATAAAAATATTTATTTGTCTAATAGTTGTATTCTCATTGTGTTATTGGAAGAGTGAAATAATATTCAATTTTATATCTGAGCCCCTTGTTAGATATTTACCTAAAGATTCTACCTTGGCAATAATAAAACTAACTGAAGGATTTATAACAGAGCTTAAAATGTCTTTCTTTGCAGCAATTTTTTTCAGTATGCCCTTTATATTATATCAAATATGGAAATTTATTGTGCCAGGTTTATACACCCATGAAAAAAAGTATGCAGCCTCCTTTGTAATTTCTGCTTCAATATTATTCTTCATTGGTGCAGCTTTTGCTTACTATATTGTCTTTCCCTTTGGTTTTAAGTTTTTTTTAAAATACGCAACAGGAGATATTACAGCCACACTCTCAATAGGTTTTTATCTCACATTTTTTATGCAATTAATACTGGCATTTGGCATTATCTTTGAGCTACCTATTTTTATCTTATTCTTGTCAAAATTAGGTATTGTGAATACAGATATGCTTAGAAAGAATAGAAGATATGCAATACTTTTAATATTTATTGCTGCAGCAATACTAACACCACCTGACGTAATCTCTCAGTGTATGATGGCTGCTCCATTGATCATTCTATATGAAATAAGCATTTTCGTTGCTAAAATATTTAGCAAAAAAAAGGAGTAATTTTATGAAACTAATTGATAGGCATAATAGAAAATATACCTATTTAAGGCTTTCAATCACTGACAGATGCAATTATAAGTGTAAATATTGCCATCCCTTTAATGAATTTGTGCAATTACAACACAAACAAATACTAAAATATGAAGACCTATTATTTATTGTTAATGAATTAACAAAAGTTGGAGTAGAAAAGATCAGATTAACTGGAGGTGAACCACTCGTCAGAAAGGATTTAACCAATTTTATCAAAGAGTTAAGCTCTATTCAAGGAATAAAAGAAGTAACTTTAACAACAAATGGCTCACTTCTCCATCTTTATGCAGAGGAACTGAAAAAAAGTGGGGTTAATAGAATTAATATAAGCCTTGACTCACTCATTGCAGAAAAATATGCTGAAATAACAGGTGGATTTAGC
>JAXHVM010000008.1 GCA_034189185.1 Deferribacterota bacterium | reverse complement strand
AACAAATTTCTTGCTTATTGTTCCTTCCCTAATGCCACTAATTAGCTCTTGTTTACTTATATCCTCACCTTCTAGATACTTCTCTAAAAGACTATCCTCTGCCTCACAAATTGTTTCAACGAGCTTTGTCCTAAATTCCTCATAACTCTTCCTATATTCCTTTGGTATATCCTCTTTCTTGTACTCAGCTATACCTTCTTTCTCATAAATTAAAGCACATTCATTAACTAAATCTATTACACCTTTAAAGCTATCTTCTTTACCTATTGGCAACATTAAAGGAACTACTTTAACACCAAAACTCTTTTCGATATCTGCAATAGCCCTATAGAAATCAGCTCTTTCTTTATCCATTTTATTTACAAAAATTAATCTTGAAAGGTCAAATTCCTCTGAATATTCCCAAACCCTTTCAGTCTCTGCCTTTATACCACTTATTGCACTAGCAATAAGAACAGAACCACCTACAACTGATAATGCAATTTTAGTTTCATGCAGAAAATTCCCATAACCTGGAGTATCAACTATATTTAATAAGAATTTATTATATTCTATTGTACACACTTTAGAATTTATGGACATCTTCTTATTAATCTCAACTGGATCGAAATCCATGACAGATGAAGAATTGTCTACAGATCCCAATCTATCGGTTAACTTTGCATTATACAGTATTGCCTCTATAAGGCTTGTTTTGCCAGCACCCCCATGTGATATAAAAGCAACATTCCTTATTTCCTCTAATTTAGGCTCAGACATAGGCAATCCTCCGTGAACTTATTTTAAAATTTTATCAAATAAATAATATACTTTCAATAAAAAAGGGTTCGAGCTTTACTCTACAATATTAACGTTTTATCTTTAATATGCCAATGTATTTTGCAATTTATCATAGGCACTACTAGAGAGCCCTAAAAATATTCTCTTGTTTCTTAATTTATAAGCAGCATAGACAATCATTTGTGCATTATCTGTACATAGACTTATAGATGGGATATATAACTTAATACCTTTTATTTTATTTAAAAGATATTCTCTTATATATCTATTGGAAGCCACACCGCCAGCAATAACAAGTTTATCGATATTATGCAATCTGTTGTTAATTTCTATTTTGTCAGCCAAAGTCTCTGCAACTGTATATTGAAATGAAGCTGCAATATCTTCTGCAGAATAGCTATTTTGGTTTACTAACAATTTAACAAATGTTTTCAAACCGCTAAAACTAAAATTTGGACTATTTCTTAAAGCTATAGGCATTTTAATTCTATGGGGATCTCCTTTCTTTGCCAATTCTTCAATTTGGGGCCCTCCTGGATAATCTAAATCTAACATTTTTGCTACTTTATCAAAAGCCTCTCCCAATGCATCATCAATGGTTTTTGCTAAAAGTCTCATATTATATGCTCTATCAATTTCAAATAAATGGGTATGCCCACCTGAAATAATAAGTGAATAATAAGGAGCCTTCAAATTTTTATACTCTAATTCTGCAGAAATAGAATGTCCAAATAGATGGTTAATACCTATTACTGGGATTTTTAAGGCAAAAGCTATTGCTTTTGCAAAGGCTACACCAGTAAAAAGTGCACCTATCAAACCTGGTCCATTTGTAACCCCAATTAAATCAATATCTTTAAGCGTCAGTCCTGCATCTTTCAATAACGAATTCAAAATAGGCTCTAATTTTATTAAGTGATTTCTTGAAGCAATCTCTGGGACAACCCCGCCAAATGGCAAATGATGATTAATCTGTGACTCTATTTTTGAAAACATCCTATCTTTCTTAAAGGCTGAACTTATACAATAAATGGCTATTGAAGTTTCATCACAAGATGTTTCTATCCCAAGTATATTCATAATTACAAGATATCCTTAACAAACATAAACTTTATACCTTTTTTTTCATAATGAGGTAGTGCCTCTACTAAAGCATCTACTGTGTGTTTTCTTACATGTCCAATTATTATAATTTTTTTCTTTTCAACTGCAATTTTATAAGCTTTTTCAAGTTTATCTAAAACATAACTTTTATTGTTTTCGTTATCAATAAATAAACTATTGTAGCCACAGATTTGCATTACACTTCTACATACATCATAGGCCACACTTTTATTTGATGTTCTACTGTCAATAAATATATCTGTATATCTACTCAAACTTTTTAGCAAAAGTGTGACCCTATCTCTGTTTTCAGTAAATTTCGAACCCATATGATTGTTTGCGCCATCAATCTCACCAATCCTCTCTACATCCTTATTTATTATTACATCTATAAGCCCTGTTGGAGTATTGAGCAAAACAGCACCCTTACCAGGATAAATCTTTGGATAACCATAAGGCTCTAAAGGAAGATGCAAGAAAACACCCTTGCCTGCTTGCCTTAATAAATCTGCTGATTCTTTATCATAAGGTGAAAAGGGCAAAATAGATACTGTTATTGGATAGGGCAACCTGGCAACCCTCTTAATAAGCTCTATGTTATACCCACCATCATCTAATATTATTGCAATTCTTCCTAATACTTTTACTTTTTCTTTTTCTTTAACAGATTTTTCTTTTACTTTATGAGGAGATATACCTTCTATCTTAAAATTGATAGCAACTATAATATTACCTTTACTTGCTTTAATACCTTTAGCCTTTCCTGTATTGTAATTATTACTATTTAATAATTTTTTTAATGATTCCTTTAATAGTCTATATTTATCTTCGTTAACTGAAATATTATAAGTAATAAGAGTCTTGTCGCCCTCTTCTTTTAAATTATAGGCAATAATATTGTCTTCACTTAAATTATGCTCAAATAATGTAAGCCTTATATTTCTATCAATCTCATTAACTTCATCTCTTGCAAACTGTTCGTTTTCCTTTCTTATTGCACTATAAATATAAAAAATAGAAAGCGCTAAAAAAGCTAATAATATAAAAGTTAAAAAGATTGCTAGCTTATTATCATTTTTTTTTCTATTTGCCCTCTTTCTCTGCTTTTGCGCCATGCTCAATAAATCCTTCTAATATTTGCAATGCTACACTTAGCTGTAAATCATTATAAAGGTCCTCATCAATGCTATCTTTTTTCTTTTCAATACCTTCCAATTTTTCACTACTTCCTATTATATGTCTACTAAGGGATCGTTCAGTTAAAAAGCCACTCGTATTATCTACTACAATCTTGCCAGATGGTATATAAACATTTGGATCTATTCCAACACTTTGTATAGATGTGCCACTAGGGGTGTAATAAAGTGCTGTTGTTAATTTAATAGCTGATTCATCAGGCATAGGGATAAGTGTTTGTACTGAGGCTTTTCCAAAGGTCTTTGTGCCAACCACCAAAGCCCTTCTATGATCTTTCAAAGCACCAGCAACAATCTCAGAGGCTGATGCGCTCCCATTATTAACTAACACAACCATAGGTTTGTCTAATTCTTTATAGCTAACCTTTTCTGTTTTAAAATGTTGCTCAGTTTTATTTCTATCTTTTGTAAAAACAACAGTTTTCCCATTTTGAAGAAATATACTTGCCACTCTAATGGCTTCATTTAAAAGACCACCAGGGTTATTTCTCATATCTAAGATAATCCCATTTATATCATTATTTTTCTGGATATCTTTTAGAGCATCTATTATCTCATTTGCTGAACCCTGTTGAAATTGGGTTAGTTTAATATAAGCTGTATCATTATACACGTCACTCTTCACTGATTTTATCTTTATAATCTCTCTCTCTAATTCTACTTCAAAAGGCTTATTTTCTCCTTCCCTAAAAATAGTAAGCCTAACCTTTGTTCCTGGTTTTCCCCTCATCATTTTTACTGCTTCATCTAATGTTAACCCACTTGTTGCTGTATCATTTATTTTAACTATTATATCCCCCGCCTTTAATCCTGCTCTTGAAGCAGGGGTATCCTCAATGGGAGCTATAATTGTTAATAGACTATCTCTAATACTTATTGTTATCCCCAATCCACCAAACTCCCCTTTAGTTTCAATCTTAAACTCTTTATAAACTTTTGGTGTTAAAAAAGACGAATGAGGGTCAAGCTCAGTTAGCATCCCCTGTATAGCCCCATATACTAGCTCTTTTAAATCTACATCCTCAACATAATTATTTTCTATAATACTTATTGCTTTTGATAGAATATCTAACTGCTTATATGCGTCTTCTTTTTCTGCAAACACACATGATGGTACTACAATGGTAATAAATACGGCATATACAACAATAATATGCACAAGTCTAGCCTTTAACAAATTCATTTAAACCTCCTTTTTTAACCATTCTAAAGGATCTAATGGTTTATTTTTTCTTCTTATTTCAAAGTAAATATATGAATTATCAATAGAACCTTCAATATTAACTTTACCAATAGTCTCGTTAGTATCAACAATTTCATCCATTTGAACGCCGATTAAATCTATATTTGCATATACTGTATAAAAGTCATTATTATGTGAAATTATAACTATATTTCCAAAGCCTTTAATCCAATTTATATACTTGACTCTTCCCTTGTAAACAGCCTTTACTTCACTACCCTTCTCTATAGATATTCTAATTCCATTACTATACAATACACCTTTATTTGCCTTATCTTTTATAACCTTACCATTAACGGGCCATGAAAGTTTCCCCTTCATAGCTTGTATATTAGAGGAATCAACACTATTATCATTTTCACCAATATGGCTTATTTTCTCTTCAATTTCATTTTTCCTCTTTTCTAAAACCTCTATATATCTTCTTTTTAAAGAGGTATCCTCTTTTAATATAGCAAGAGAGTGCTCATATCTTACTTTCTCATCTTTATAATCAACTAACATATTGTTCTTATTATTTTTAATATTTAGAAATTTTTTTCTTTTTAAGTTTAGTTCATTTAACTTTCTTTCATAATCCCTTTTAGTTTTTTCATACTTTAAAGTCATTTTATATGCAAAATCATTCATATAGTCTATAATATCAAGATTTTTAAGTATTTGGTGATAATCATTGGTAAATAGAAGGGCTTTTACTCTAAGCATCTGTGAATTATTCAATATATAAATATTATTAAGTATAATATCCTCTTTATAAGAATCTAAACGGGATTCTAATTCATTTAATTCCTCTTTTAACTTATATATATCCTCTTGAAGTTTTCTTTGCTCTATATTTAATTTGGCAATACTCTTTTTCAATAATAATAATTTGTCTTCAATTGTTGTAATATACTCTGCAATTCGTTTTTTACTATCCCTTATCGTTTCTAATTCTCTTCTTTGCTGTTCAATCTCCCTATTAATCCTTTCATAATCGTAAGAAAATGTTTTTCCGGTTTCATCACAAAAAGAAATACCATTTTGAAACAATAAGAAGAGAATAATAAAATAAAAATATTTTGTATAATTTAAAAATTCACTCATTATATTCCTCAACATTATCTAAAAATACCCCAAGGCTATAAGAACTTGAAAAGATTGCTATAAATAAAACTACAAATAATAAACACAATACAACACTTAAAGGAGGGAAACTTAAAATATTAATTCCAATTGAACGCAATACTTCTACATCTAAAATATAGAATATTAAATATGCTGAGCTGTATGATACAACAAAGCCAATAAAAATCTCCAATAATGTACACACAATATATGGCACGACAATAAAAGACCTGGTAGCACCAACTAAATTGTATACCATCACCTCCATTTTTCGTTTGGCTAAATTTATTTTTATTGTATTATAAATTATTGAAGCAATAGATATAGATATTAAAACAGATAAAATAAATATAAAAAGATGAATACCAAATTTTATAGTTAAGAAATTGAGAACCCATTTCTCACCATAGGAGGTTGCTTTAAATACATCATATTTATTTAGTATATTTTGAAACTCTTTAACATAATCTATATCTGTATATTTATCTTTTAGACTGATCTCTAAAAAGGATGGATATAATGTCTTTGGCATATCAGCTATTTCATTGGCTGGTCCTTCAAATTGTTTTTTCATATACCTATATGTATCATCTTTGCTGTAATAAGTAATATTCTTAACGGCATCTAGTTTTTCTAAATTTTTAATAATTGCTTTTGCCTCTTCTTCTTTCCCTTCTTTAATAAAAGCCCTTATAGTTTGAACCTCTGATAGTCTTTTTAGAAAATTATTAGAAGAGTAACCTAAAATAAACAAAACATTATAAATAAAAAGTATTGTTGTAATTGTTGTAATTGTGACAACATTGATTGCAACATTTCTTTTAAATAAAAAAAGACCCTTCTTAATTAGAAATATTAGCTTCTTCATTACCTAGCATTGAGTCAAAAACAAGTCTTCCATTTTTTAACTCCAATATTCTAGCAGGATATTTTTCTATTAATGTAGTATCATGGGTTGCAAAGATAACAGTTTTTTCCTTAAAAAATTCCTTTATAATTGCAATTAATCTATCAGCCTTTTTTTCATCTAAATTCCCTGTTGGCTCATCAAGTAATATTATAGGAGGATCATTTATAAGAGCCCTTGCTATTGCAACCCTTTGTTTCTCACCGCCAGACAAGTGCTTTACCAAGATGTTCCTCTTTGTATATAATTCTAGTTTCTTCAGGATAGACTCTACATATATACTAATATCTTTTTTGGACATATAGAATATCTCTAGTGCATATGATAGATTCTGAAAAACACTTTGATCATATATAAGCTTAAAATCTTGATAAACAACACCTACATTCCTTCTTAAATAAGGAATGCTCCTACTAGAAATCCTACTGATATCTTTATTGGAAACACATATCACACCCTCACTAGGATGCAAATCACAGTAAATTAGCTTTAACAGCGTTGTTTTGCCAGCGCCACTGGGCCCTGTTATGTACACAAATTCTCCCTTTCTTATGTGCATTGATATATTATCTAATGCCCTTTTTTTCCCCGTATATATTACAGAAACATTATAAAACTTAACCATTTGATATATTTATAAGATAACTTTTATTATTTTACAATAGATTACTATTGTAATACTAATTTTTTTTTATAAACTAATTATGCTTAAATATGGTAGATTATATAAAAGAATTAATAATTAAATCCTTGTTAAAAAGTTATAAATCTTTAGATGAAGAATACGCTAATGATCTTAACTTTAATATTGAGATACAAAAAAAAGATGAATTTGGAGATTTTTCAACAAATATAGCTTTTATCGTTGCATCTAAATTAAAGAAAAAGCCTTATGATGTTGCAAAAAATATAGTTGACAATATAGATTCAAATCTTGTAGAAAATATTGAAGTTAAGAATGGATTTATAAACATATTTCTAAAGAAACAATTCTTCCATGAATTTCTTAAAAACGTACTAGAGAATAAAACGTTAATTAGCAAAAAAATAGGAAAGGGAAAGAATATATTGATAGAATTTGTAAGTGCCAATCCTACAGGACCACTACATATTGGTCACGGGAGAGGTGCATGCTATGGTGACAGCGTAGCAAGGATTCTAAAAGCTGTGGGGTATGAAACTATAAAGGAATATTATGTTAATGACAGGGGCAATCAAATAATCAATTTAGGAAAAAGCATATATTATTGGTATGTTAAACACTTTAATACCACCACTACAAATTTCCCTGAAGATGGTTATAAAGGTAATTATATTAAAGAGATTGCAGATAATCTGGTTAAAGAAAAAAATAAGAGTCTTTTAAAACTCAGTCAAGAAGAAGCGATACAAATATGTGCTAAATATGGCGCATATAAAATACTTGAAAATATAAAGGAGGATCTCAAAAATTTTAATATAACTTTTGATAATTATTTTAGTGAAGCAGAACTTTTTAAAAATGGTTATGTAGATAAAACCCTATCAATCTTGATTAATAAAGGTTTTGCTTACCAGAAAGATGGGGCACTTTGGTTTAAATCGTCAGCATTTGGTGATGATAAAGATAGGGTATTAATCAAATCTAGCGGGGAATACACATACTTTGCATCAGATATTGCATATCACAGGAATAAAATGGAGAGGAACTTCCATACTTTAATAAATGTATGGGGAGCTGACCATCATGGTTACATAAAACGCCTAAAGGCTGCAATAAAGGCATTAGGATATGACGATACAAAACTAAAAATAGTCATAATCCAAATGGTTAGCATCCTAAAAGGTGGCAAAAAATTATCAATGTCAACAAGGGAAAGTAGGTTTGTTCCTCTAGAGTGGCTGATAAATGAGGTAAGTGTAGATGTTGCTAGACTATTTTATTGCTTGAGATCCCCAGATTCACATCTAGATTTTAATATTGACTTGGCAAAAGAAGAAAATATCAACAATCCAGTCTACTATATTCAATATGCGCACGCAAGGATCCACAGCCTATTTAAAAAAGCAAAAGAGAATAATATAGTATTTAACCAATGCGGTGATATTGAATTATTAGAAAATAAAGAAGAAATAAAGCTAATGAAATGTTTGTATTCTTACAATAGTACTGTCGAACAGGCTGCAGCTACTTTAGAGCCAAATAAATTAGCCAACTACCTAATAGAATTAGCATCTCTTTTTCATAGTTATTATTATAACTATAAAATAATAGATATAAAAAATATATGCCTCACAAATGCAAGGTTAAATCTTTGTAAAAGTGTTGCAATTATATTAAAAAATGGGTTAAACTTATTGGGTATAAAAGCACCCGAGGTGATGTAAATGAAAGATTATGATAAAATAAAGGAGGGTGAGGACAGAAAAAGTTTAACCCCCATAACAATATTCATTGTAATATGTTTTGTTATTCTAGGGATTATAGTATATATAATCATATCCTTAAATAATCAATATAATTATCTATCTGAGGAATATGCAAAGCTGCAAGAAAAACCTCTAAAATTAAATGAACAAAATATGGGTACTCCAAAAAGTGATTTAAAAATAACAGAAAAAAAAGATAATATAACTGTTGCAAAGGTTAAACAAGGTAAAGATAAAAAAAATAGTATAGCTCTTGCAAAAGATGAACAAAAAATAGATAAAACAAAGAGTTCTATAAAAACTGAAAAAAACTTGAAGGTTGCCTTAGATAATACAAGCAGGAAAGTAAATACAAAAGAAAAAAGAGAAATATTAGCAAAAGAGAGTGAAAAGAAAAAAAGATGGGTGCTAAATCTAATACAAACACAAAATTTAAATGATGCCAGAACTATTTTTAATTTATATAGTAGTTATCTAGAAAATCTTTATATATATAAATCATGGTCTAACAATAAAAACAAGCCTATATATCTTGTTAACTATTATCCGACAACCCACAATTTAGAAGACCTTAGATTAAAGAAGATTGAATTAAAAAGAAAATTCAATCTAAACTCACAAATTTTAGAATTTAGTGAATGGTACTTAAAGGAGAGCTCCTTTGAAAAAGATTATAAAGAAAATAGTGGAATAACTTATACACTTCAGCTTTTAACAAACAATTCAAAAGAAGTTGCCACAAATTTAAACAATATGTACAAAAAACATATTGGGGATAGTTATATAATAAAAGACATCGCTAATGGAATAACATGGTACAAGATTAGATGTTGTTCTATTAATGCAGCAGAAGAAGCTATTCAAAAATCAAGAGAGATTGAAAGTAGATTTAACATAAAGCCTTACATTATCGCCTCCACTTATAATGTTGTAAAAGATAAAGAAAAGAATTTTAAATATGTTCTTGTCATAAATAAAAGAAAGGGTATAGAAGACGCTGTGAAAATTGCTAGCTTCTATAAACAATACCTTGAAGATATTTACATAACTGCCGATGGAAGAGATAGCAATAGATTTTACACAATTAAGTGCTGTCAATCAGAAACTTTAGAAGATGCCAAAAAACAAATGAGCAACCTAAAGAAAAGATTTAATCTGAAAAGCTCTCCACTAAAGGTGGATATAAATAGCGAAAATAAAATTGTTTGGGAAAATCTTGTGGGCAAAAATAGTAAAAAGAAAAAGATGTATGTTATTCAACTGTCAAGTCACAAAAATATTGATGTTGCACAAAATTTACTTGATTTTTATAAAAATTATTATAGTGATGCCCATATATTCTCAGATGAAAACAATAATAAAAGTAAGTGGTATAAAATAAGGTGCTGCACAACAAAAGATTATAACAGCGCGAAAGCTAATTTAGATGAAATTAAGGATAGATTTAATATAGAGCCTGTAGTTGTCGAAATATATAAATGAAGTACCTTATCTATATACTTGTTATCCTTGTTTTTCTGGTTTTCACTATAGATTTATATGCGCTAAATTTAGTCTCAGATAGTTATTATAGGGTAAAGGGTATCCAGATATTTAATTTCAACATATCAGAAAAGCAGCTTGATAGCTATCTTGCAGATATTAAAAAAAAGGGGTTTAATACAATCTTTGTAAGGGTTTTTCACAACAAGAATGATAGGTACCACTTTAATATAAATTCTACAGCAAGTAGTGGTGTATATTTTAAAACGAATCAAGTGTATGTGATTAAAGACATACTAAGACCCCTATTGATAAAGGCTAAGAAATATAATCTAAAAGTATTTGCTTGGATGGCCACAAGGAGTCTAGATGCATTAAAAGAAAGCTATAACCTAGATAAAACATTTAAAATAGATAATTTAAATAGAAGTGGATATGGGGTCAATTTGTTCAATAATAATGTATTTAGTAAAATCATTGCTCTATTTAAAGACTTAGCAATGTATGACATAGATGGCATATTAATACAAGATGACTTCATATTAAAGATTGATGAGAGTGCCTCAATAGAAGCTAAAAAGAGATTCTTTGTTGATAGAGGCTTTACCATAAATAACAACACAATCAATAATAAAGATATATCTAAGGCATTTACTGATTGGAAGATAAACCAGATGAGATATTTTTTAAATAAAATTATTTGGTCTGTTAAGCTTATTGACCCATCAATTAAAATTGCAATAAATATATACTATGAAACCCCCTATAAACCAAATAAAGCTAAGAAATGGTATGCCCAATCATTATCTAGCTTTAAATCTATAGATGTTGATTATTTTGCTTATATGTCTTATCATATACAGATGGCTAAGGAATTAAATTGTTCATTTTTAGATGTTTTGAATATTGTCAATAAAAGTATAAGAGATATGACAAAGATTATAAAACCCACCAAAAGGATAATAGCTAAATTTCAGATAAAAGATTTTCACAATAAAGAGTATATAGAAAAAAAAGAGTTAAATAAACTGTGCTATTTAATCAATAATTATGATGAAATTAGTTACACCCTATTACCCTTTGAAAATATCAAAGACCTAGAATATAACTGCTATTAGGAGCAATAAATGGATATATGTATCATAGGAGGCGGCATATCAGGCGTTTCAGCTGCTAGTATTATCTCAAATATAGCTAAAAAGAATAATAAAAAAGTAAATATAACCCTTTTTGAAAAAAGTGAGAGACTTGGCGGTTCAGTATATACAAAAGAAAATAATGGCTTCAGGATTGAGGCTGGCCCTAATGGTTTTTTAAACAACAAAACGTCAACACTAAATCTATTCAAAGAGGCTAACCTAAGCAATTTGCTTATAAAAAGTAATGATGCTTCACGAATAAGGTATATTTATAAGGACAATAAGCTAGTTAAATTACCTGAAAAACCAATAGAATTTCTTAAGAGTGATATATTAAGTTTAAAAGGAAAATTACGTGTGCTTGGCGAATTCTTTGTTCCCAAGAAAAAAGATAATTATGATGAAACAATTGCTGACTTTGCTGAAAGAAGGTTGGGTAAAGAAGCAAAAGACTATCTCATAGCGCCAATGGTTTCTGGTGTATTTGCTGGTGACATTTCTAAACTAAGCCTAAAAGCCAGTTTTCCCACAATCTATGAATTAGAAAAAGATTATGGGGGTCTATTTAAGGGACTTTTTAAAAAAAAAGACAAAAAAAGTGGACCTTCTGGCCCAAAGTCTATACTTATTTCATGCAAGGGTGGTCTATATAACGGCTTAATTGCTCTTAGCGAACAAAATAAACATCTTGATCTTAAACTAAATGAAGAAGTTATAAGTATTGATAATGAAAATAAAATCTCTGTTAACACTACAAAAAATAACTATAATTTTGATAAAATAATTTTAACAATTCCAGCATATAATTTATCAAATGTTATAAAGGGTTTAGACAGTGAATTATCTTATCTATTCTCGACCATAAAGTATGCTCCAGCTTGCGTTGTGGGATTAGGATTTAGTAATGAGTCACTACCAGATCCTCTAAAGGGGTTTGGTTTTTTGATACCCCCAAAGGAAAATAAAAAAATACTAGGTATACTCTTTACTTCCTCAATATTTCCTGAAAGAGCTCCTGATAACCATAAATTAATAAGAATAATATTAGGTGGAGATGGGAATGAATGGATATTACAAAAAAATACAAAGGAATTAATAGAGCTTGCATATAGCCAAGCAAAGGATATTTTAAAAATTAAAGGTAAACCAATAGTAGAAGAATGTTTTTTATTTGAGAAAGCTATACCTCAATATTATGTTGGCCATTATGAAAAGGTAAAAAAAATTGAGAATATATTAAATAAATATAATAATATTTATATAGGTGGAAATATACTATATGGCATTAGCATGAATGATTGCACAGCACAAAGCTATAAAATAGCAGAAAAAATATTTAAGGAGGTTTAAAATGGCAAAAATAGGCGTTATATTAAGTGGATGCGGTGTATTTGATGGTAATGAGGTAAATGAAGCTGTTTTAACAACCTATTTTTTAGAAAAAAATGGCGCAGAGATCCAGTATATGGCTCCTAACATAAATCAGTTACATGTAATAAATCATCTAAATGAAGAAGTAGAAGAAGGCGAAGCTAGAAATGTATTAAAAGAAGCTGCAAGGATAACAAGGGGTAATATTAATGATATTAAAGATATAACAACAGATAGTTTAGACGCTCTATTTATCCCTGGTGGTTTTGGTGCTGCAAAAAACTTAACTACCTTTGCTGTTGACGGTTCTAAATGTAAAATCAATAAAGACGTAAAAAGGATCATTTTAGAGATGTATAATAGTCACAAACCTATAGGTGCAATATGTATCGCACCAGTTGTTGTAGCAAAGGCCTTGGAAGGATTAAATAAGGGAATAAAGATAACCTTAGGCAATGATAAAAATTTTGCAAAGGCAATAGAAGAAATGGGAGCAGAACATGTAAATTGTACTGTTAGTGATTATGTGTATGATGAAGATAATAAAATTTTAACAACACCAGCTTTTATGCTCGCTAAAAGTGTATTAGAGGCATCAATAGGAATAGAGAAGACTATTAACAAATTAATGCAAATATTATAAAGCTTAACTATAAATTTTATAGTAAAAAATATACTTGAAACATAATGTTTAAAAAAGAATATAAAATATATATAAATGGGAGTAAAGATTATTATAGCGTAAAAGCAAATACCAACCTATATAAATTTTTGATCAGCAATAACCTAATTGGAGAAACCCTCTGTAATGGAAATGGACAATGTGGTAGATGTAAGGTTTTAATAAAATCAGCTTCAGGCAAAGATATAAACAAGCCTACGAAAAAAGACAAACTCCTACTAGCTGCTGTTAATATTGAAAATGGATATAGACTAGCATGCCAATATCTAGTGAAATCAGATATTATTGTAAAAATAGATAAAGAGGAAAATTTATTTATAGACTCAGAGTTTCTATCGGTCAAGAAAAAGACAAAAAATACAAAGATAACAAGTAATGAAGAATTATTAAGTGATACTAAAAATAATTTAATTCATGAAAAAACAACTAAATCATCAGATAATAATGTATACGCGGAGACTGCCAATAATAAAGATGAGATGGATAATTCTACCGATGAAACTCAAGAGAAGGTTTACAATCTAACAGATGGCTTGATATTATTACAATATACTGGAGGAATTAAATATTATATATACTCTGCTGGCATTGCTAACATCTCTTCAAATGGTCTTGTAAAAACTGAAGAACAATTATCAGAGATAGTTAGAAAAAATCAGATTTCTGATTTTATATATAATAATATTAATCTGATTGATATAGAACGGGTAATAGCAATCTTAGATAAGAAATATTTTGATGGTGAACCCCTATTAAATATGATTAATTATTATAGCATGCAGGTAGGTACAATGTTATGCGAAGTAATCCAGCCTGAATATAATCCACTAGATATGCTTCTGTTTTTCAGGATTCTATACAACAATGATAAAAATAATGTGTTTATATCACTAGATTTCCTAAATAAAATAATCTATTTTAAAGGCAAAACCCTAAAAGAGTTAACCTTTAATAATAAGACTATCCCTAAAAGTTTAAATAAATTATTAGAGCATGGCAAAAATCCCATAATCGATGTTGATTCAAACTATAATGTTATATTAAAAGATAAATATAGCCAACCTGACTCTATACACATAAATGCACTAACAAATACTATTAAACACCTTAGAAAGGACGGCATAATAACTAAGGGATTTCATCTTGAAGATAGGCAATCTCTTGTTAACAAAATTTCTATAGACAAACTCATTAAACTAGCTAATAAAAACGGGAGACCTCTATTCTATGTATACAGGAAAAAAGATAAGGAGTACTATGTAGACCAAGATTTGTTAGATATAATGTTTCTTTTAAAATCTTTTTTTAATGCAATATTTAAAACAATCAAATCTGACATAGAAAGAATCGATGGAATCTATATTTTTACAACGAAAAATTATAAATATCTAACTAATAACCTTCTAGAATTGCAAATATTGCCAAAAGAATTCTCAGAAAAACTATCATACATTTCAGGTGAACCATCAATAATGTGCAATAAATTTTTCCAGTATAAAGATATTAAAACATATTTTACCAAAAATATGACCTCTTATGAATCGATATCCTTTGAAGAACAAGATTTATATAGTGAATTCATAGGAGATCTTAAGCAACATTTTAACTAAGAACTTTCTCGATTGCACTTTTTAGATCTTTTGCCCTAATTGGCTTATTTAAATACTCTATAACACCTAAATTTTTAGATGATTTATACGTTTTATAACTCCCAAATGCTGTTATGACGATTACTGGGGTATTAATGCCTTTTTCCCTTAACCTCTGAACAAAAGAGATGCCATCGCTTTTGGGCATGCGTAAATCTGTAACAATAACATCATACTCATTTGCTAGTGCTTTTCTAAAACCAACATCACCATCTTCGGCAACATCGACATCATACCCATCAAGCCTTAATACTTCTGCATAACCTAACCTTGTATGCTCTTCATCATCAACTATAAGTATAAGCTTTTCTTTATCATCCATTAGACTTCTCTTCTACATATTTTATTATTTCAAATTTTTGTTCCAAAGGATACACTTCCAATATATTATTTTTATAAAACATATGTTGTATATCATCTATATTTAATAGAATAGTAAAATTATCAAAACCTAATATTTTGCCTCTATAAACTTTTAAATCTTTCATTAGTAATTCAACTGAAAGACCATATTTTCTTACTTCATTTAAAAATATATCCTGTATTGGAGGTCTTCTATGCCTCACCCTAGAATTTACTCCAGCTAAATAATATGTTTTACTTATATAATCAATATCAACAACAAGAACATTTTTTACAGGTCTAACACATTGCAGATCTCTTTTAACAATATTATAGGTAAAATCTTCTACTTTTATATTAATTGTATACTGATCAAAATCAACAATCTGAGATTTATATACAACACCTTTATTTAAAAGAAATTCAAGCTCAAGATAACGCAAACGTGCATTATGTAAGTATATAAATTCAATATTAGCAGTTAATGACATAAGCCACCTTTGATTAATTATTATATACACAAAAAATTTAATTAAGTCAATTAAATCTTATCAAAGCCCTACAGTCACTATCTTAATTCAGCCTGAAATTCTTTAGTAACACAATCAATTATATTATTTAATATATTATTTGTTTCATTGTCAGTTAGGGTTTTATTCATATCTGAAAAGGTTATCCTAAAGGTCAAACTCCTTTCGTTATCTTTAATCCCCTTACCCTTATATACATCATATAAATCAACGCTACTTATTTTATCTGATATCTTATAGATAAATAAGATTACATCTTCTGCCAATATATTATCCCTTACAACAATACTTAAATCCTTATAAACTGGCGGATATTGTGAAAATTGTTTATAAGAAACTTGTCTAACTCTTAGATTGCTAAATACTTTATCCAAAATTAATTCTACAATAAAAACCCTACCCCTCAATTCTAAATCATTTATCAAATCAGGGTGCACCTCACCAATAAATCCAACTTCTTTATTATCTATAACAATTTTACCAGATTTGCCTGGGTGTAGAAAAGCCAATAAGTCCTCAACCCTTTTTACAGAATAATCTATATTGAAAGAGTGTAAGATATTTGATAATACACCTTTAATAATATAAAAACCATCAACCTCTTCTTTCATAATCCAATTGATAGGCCAAAATTCTTCAGTTATTGCAAAAGAAAGGTGTTCCTCTTCTCTAACTCCATTATTATATTTAGTATAGATTTTAGATATCTCAAAAACATTGATATTCCTAAAACCCTTCCTAATATTTAATGCTATATTGCTAATTAGTGAAGGAAAGATATGGGTTCTCAATACATCCATTTTCTTAGATAGGGGATTTTTTAGCTTTAAAAAATTCTTAGTATTATCAAAGTTATTTAAATAGTCACTATCAATAAAGGAATAATTAATGACCTCTGAAAATCCAAGTGTTTTTAATAAATATCTAAGATTTCTAACCTCCTGTACATAAATAGATGGTGGATTATTATCAATAGAAATTTGTGGAAGTGTAACAGGAATATTATTATAACCATATATCCTAGCAACTTCCTCAGCAAGATCGGCTTGTCTTTCAAGATCATTTCTATATGTTGGAACAATTGCAATATGCCCCTCAGCATGCTCTAAGATTTCTATATTTAAACTATTTAAGATCTCCTTTTGTTTACTATAGTCAATATTGCATCCCAATAATTTATTTATATTATCATAATTAAAATAAACGTTTCTTTTATCTATATTTACATTCTGACACTTATAAGTTTTTTTATATATCTTGCCACTGGCAAAGCTCTGCAAAAATAAAGATGTGTAGTTAGCTAGTCTTTCAACTTCACCAATATCAATCCCTCTCTCAAAACGATAGGAAGCATCTGTTGATATATTAAACCTCTTAGAAGTCCTTCTTACTATTCTACTATCAAAAAAAGCACTCTCTAAAAATATATTTGAAGTACTATTATTAACGGCTGAATTTTCACCCCCCATTATACCAGCTAGAGCAACAGGTTTTTTGCTATCAGCAATAACTAACTCATCACTAGTTAATAATATTTCTCTACCATCTAAAAGCTTTAGTCTTTCCCCACTTCTTGCTTTTCTAACAATAATATTTCCTTCTAATAAATCTAAATCAAAGGTATGTAGTGGTTGATTAGTTTCTATTAATATATAATTTGAAATATCAACTACATTATTTATTATATTTATCCCATGTTTTATTAATCGTGATGCAATAATAGTAGGTGAATTGCTAATCTCAACATCTTTGATTATCTTACCAATATAAAGAGGACAATTAATGCTATCCTCTACATTTACACTAAAACTATCAAATTCAGATTCACTCAAGTCTGAGGTTAAATTAAAGGAAATATCTCTAAACTCTTTTCCAAAAATTGACGCAAGCTCTCTAGAAATACCTCTTATGCTTAAAAGATCACCCCTGTTTGGTGTAATTGACACATCAAAGATTGTATCAGGTAATTCAATGATATTATTAACATCATAACCTAAATCATATTTATCATCTAAGATTAAAAGATCATCACTTTTTGATTCTAATCCCAAATCTGCTGCAGAACACAACATTCCTTCAGATTTTATACCACTAATAACTAATGGTTTAATCTCCTTATTATTAGCCAATCTCGCAAAGGGTCTTGCAAAGGCAACTTTTAATCCTTTTTTTGCAGAGGGTGCCCCACAAACTACATTATATTCCTTTGTACCGTCATAAATCCTGCAATATTTTAGACTAGAGCTTGAGGGTATATTTTCAGACTCTTGAATCTGAGCAACTACTACGTCACTAACATCAAAAAGTTCATCATAGGATTCAACCTCTAGGCCTGCCATTGTCAGAGATTCAACTATATCATTAGTGCTTAAATCTGATATATCAACGAATTGTTCTGCCCATCTTTTGGAGAATAACATCAAAATTGCCTCAAAAAATTAAGATTGTTCTCAAAAAATAATCTTATATCATTAATGCGATATAATAACATTGCAATTCTTTCAATTCCTAAGCCAAAGGCATAACCACTATATTTATTAGCATCTAAATGCACAGCTTTAAATACATTTGGATGGACCATGCCACAACCTAATACTTCAAGCCAACCTGTATTCCCACAAAGCCTACACCCTTTTCCATCGCAAACTACACAACCTATGTCAACCTCTGCGCTTGGTTCAGTAAAAGGGAAATAGCTTGGCCTAAATCTAACAGGTCTCTTATCCTCAAATAGTTTTTCAATAAAACTAATTAATGTTGCCTTAAGGTTTGCAAAGGTTACATCTTTATCAACAAAAAGACCCTCAACTTGATGGAACATAGGTGTATGACTAATATCATTATCACATCTATAAACTTTTCCTGGAGCAATTATTCTAATGGGAGGTTTTTTACCTTCCATTACCCTTACCTGCACAGGAGAGGTATGGGTTCTTAATAATAATTCTTGGTCGATATAAAAAGTATCTTGCATGTCCCTAGCTGGATGGTCTTTAGGAATATTTAAGGCTTCAAAATTATAGAATTCTTTCTCTACCTCAGGACCCTCAGCGATCTCAAAACCCATTGAAACAAATATATTAACAATTTTATAGTAAATTTGTGTTATTGGATGAATGCAGCCACATGAAAAGGGAAATCCTGGCAAAGATACATCAATAAACTCGCCTTTTAATCTCTCATTTTGAGCTTTTCTTTTTAATTCTCTTTCTTTTTCTAAATATAACCTTTCAAAATCCTTCCTCGTTTCTTGGATTATTCTACCATAATCTCGCCTCTCCTCTTTTGGGATATCTCTCAAATTCTTATTTAAACTTGTTATTATGCCTTTTTTACCCAAATACTTAAGTTTTACACTATAAAGATCTTCAAGATTATTTGCAGCACCTATTTCATCTTTGTAAGTATTTATATTCTCAATCTCTTCTAAAAAAATTCTATCCATTAATCCATGCTTTTTACTTTTTTAACAAGAGCTTTGAATGATTCATTGTCATTAATAGATAATTCAGATAAAGCTTTCCTATTAATATCTATATTATTTTGTCTTAATAGGTGTATAAACCTGCTATACGAGATATTCTCTTCTCTAAGAGCTGCATTTAATCTAATAACCCACAATCTTCTGTAGTCTCTTTTTTTCTGTTTCCTCCCCCTATAAGCAGAGGCCTGAGCTCTTTCTGCAGCCTGCCTAGATAGTCTATATACATTATTTGGGGCTCCCCTAAAACCTTTGGTCAATGAAAGCCATTTCTTCCTTCTTCTCCTAGTTTTAAATCCGCCTTTTGCCCTTGGCATAACTACCTCCTTACCTCACTGATAATATTTTCTTTATTTTTATTTTTTCTCTGCCTGTAAATTCGGCTGGCAACTTTAAATATCTTTTTCTTTTTGAACTTTTTTTAGATAATAAATGCCTTGTTCCTGATCTTCCAAACAATATTTTATTGTTTCCTGTAATCTTAAACCTTTTTTTTGCACCACTATGAGTTTTAGTTTTTCTCACCTTCGCCTCCTGCTTTTAGATTATTTTTAGGAGCAATAATAACAATATGGGGTTTACCCTTTTCTAAAGATTTTTTCTCGGCAAATCCTAGTTCACTCACATCATCTAATACCTTTTCAATAAGCCTTATACCGTGTTCTTGAAATATTCTCTCCCTTCCTCTATACCTAACAGTTAGCTTTACTTTATTTCCTGCAGATAAAAATCTTTTTATATGTTTTAGTTTTACATTATAATCATGTTCATCAATTTTTGGCCTTAACTTAATTTCCTTTATCTCTATTTGATGAAGTCTTTGTTTTTTTCTTGCTTCTTTATCCTTTTTTGCTTGTTCAAATTTATACTTACCATAGTCCATTATTCTGCACACTGGGGGTTTAGCTTGTGGTGCAACCTCAACTAAATCTAAACCTCTCTCTCTAGCCATATTCAAAGCCTCTTCAGTTTTAACAACCCCAAATTGCTTGCCATCCTCAAGGATTAATCTCACATTTGGATAATTAATCCTATCATTTATCCTAACATTCTTGTCTGTACTTTCTCTGCCTATAGATTACCTCCAAAAATCTAGTTTTTTCTCTCTTCTTAGAAATTCTACATTATCTTTATACTCTTGTAATTTTAAATCATTTATTTGCACACCCTTTGGTATTCTCACAGAAATACTTCTATTTTCAATCTCCTTATCTCCAACTATAATTATATGTGGTATTTTTTGATCTACAGCTTGTCTTATTTTATAGCCAATTTTTTCATTTCTAATATCTAGCTCAATCCTAAAGCCATCCTCCATTAATCTATCTGCTAATTCTCTAGCATAACTAATATGCCTATCTGCTATAGTCAAGATAATTATTTGAACAGGTGCTAGCCAAAAAGGAATTAAACCAGCAAAATGTTCTATTAATATACCAATAAACCTATCTAAAGAGCCCAATATAACCCTATGAATCATTACTGGTCTATGCTCTTTCCCTTCTTTACCAATATATTTTAAATCAAAGCGATCAGGTAAATTCAGGTCACACTGTATTGTAGCACATTGCCATTTACGCCCCAATGCATCTGTTAGTGTTACATCAATCTTGGGACCATAAAATGCACCATCCCCTTCTGCAACATTATACGTTAAACCTCTATTATCTAATGCATCAAATAAAGATTTTGTAGATATATCCCACACTTCATCACTTCCTATATACTTCTCAGGCTTTGTCGAAATAGTAAAGGTATAGCTAAACCCAAATACACCCATTACATAATCAATAAAATCAATCACTTTATGTATTTCATTAGTTAGTTGATCCTCCCTGCAAAAAATGTGAGCATCATCTTGGGTGAAAGACCTAACCCTTAATAAACCATGTAGGACACCTGATTTCTCATTTCTATGAACTGTACCTAGCTCAAAATATTTTAAAGGTAAATCTCTATAGCTTCTAATATCAGATTTATAAATAATAATATGATTAAGGCAGTTCATTGGTTTTATACCATAGGAAACCCCATCAACTTCTGTAAAATACATACTATCACTATAATTTTCTAAATGCCCAGACTGTTTCCACAACTCTTTCTTTAAAATGGTAGGCCCGTAAACAATTTGATATCCCCTTTTTAAATGCTCACTTTTTTCAAATTCTTCTAAAGTCCCTCTTAAAAGACCACCTTTAGGAAGATATATAGGCAATCCTGCCCCCACCTTCTCATCTATTAAAAATATATTAAGCTGCCTTCCTAATTTTCTATGATCCCTTTTTTCTGCCTCCTTAAGCCTATTTAAATATATTGTTAAATCATTCTTCTTAAAGAAAGCTGTCCCATAAATCCTCTGCAACATCTTATTCCTTGAATCCCCTCTTAAATAAGCACCTGCAACTTTTAGCAGTTTATAGTGTTTAATATATCCTGTTGAGGGAACATGGGGGCCTCTACAGAGATCAACAAACTCGCCTTGCCTATATATACTAACAAATTCATCATTAATATCCTTTAATAATTCTATCTTATAGGTCTCACCAATTTTACCAAATAATTCAATAGCCTCTTCTTTCGGCAACTCCTCACGAATAATCTTATAATCACTTTGAACAATATTATCCATCTCTTTTTCAATAAGGGGCAAATCTTTCTCCGATAAATTTATATCAAGATCTATATCGTAATAAAACCCGTTCTCTATCGGAGGGCCTATAACCAATTTTGCATTAGAAAACAACCTTTTTACTGCTTGCGCCATTAAATGTGCTGCTGAATGTCTTAAAATTTCAATTGCTTTTTCATTCTCTGCTGAAATTAATTCAATCTTATCACCATCTCCTATATCTGAATCCAGATCTTTATATACCCCATTTATAGATACAGCTATTATACTTTTACTATTAATGTTTAAATAACTTAATAGTTCATTTACTTTGAAAATATTATCTTTTATATTAAATTCTTTCTTATCAATATATACAATCATATTATTAAGGTTGATAACATATAAAAATTATATATAAATGTCAATAATAATAAACTAGGCGCGGACGGGATTGAACCGCCAACACCTGCCACGTCAAGGCAGTGCTCTCCCATTGAGCTACGCGCCCTTTTATTCCAAACCAAAATCATTCAATATTTTATCAATTTGTCCTTGATTCAAAAGGTTATCATTATCTTCTTTCTTTTTTATGTAGCCTAAGATAGAGGAAAGATTAGCTTTAACATCTGAGACAAGCTTTAATATTCTTTTAATTGTTTGATCACTAATATCCTCAAATTCTAAGGCTTCATAAATCTGTAATGATACTTCCTTATATTCTTCTATACCTTCTTCATACTGCTCTAGTTTACCATCTAAATCTTTTAGATTATCTTCCTCAATATATATATTAAAATTATCAAGTTCTAACAATAATTCTTCATAAAAGTGACCAAATGAATCTAAAACATTGAAAAGCTTATCGGTAGATTTGCTTGTTACCCTATCTACATCCCTTAGCTGCCTTTCAATCTTTGGCAACATATTTTTTACATTAATTAAGGCATTAATATGGTTTTCATATTTATCCTTTGCTTGCTCTAATTCTTTTACATACTGTTCAATTTTTTCATCAGATTCCTCGCCACCTTTAACTTTATCATTATCTATTATGTTTTTAGCTATCTTTCTCAATTCTTTTATATTTGGTTTATCTTCACTCTTATCACTAGTTTCTACTTTATCGCTAGCATCTTCTTTTATATCTTTAGCTTCCTTGTTTTCTTCTTCCCTTTTCTCACCTAGCTCAGCTGCAATCATTTGATCTATATTCTCTTGAGCTACCTCATTTTCTTTAACTTCAGTGTTGTCATTATCTATTTTTTTTTTACTATCTGTCTTATTTTGCTCTTCTTTTTTCCTTTTTATTAACTCTTCAGTCTCTTTTTCTCTTTTTTTAAGCTCTTCTTCGATTAATTTATCAATATCTTTTTCCTCTGTAGGCTCCTTCTCCTTTAGCTTTCTATCTTCTTTCCCTCTTTCTTTTTCTCCTTGTTTCGCCCTATCTTTTTGTTCCTCTTTTAAGTCTTTTCTCTCTTTTCTTTTGGGCGTCTCCTCTCTAGATTCTCTTTCTTCTTCTGTCTCACGTGGTTTTTTCTCTTCTACCTTTTCCTTGTCCTCAAGATCTTTCCCTTCTATCTCCTTTTTTAATCTACTTACTTCATATTTATCCCCAGGGAATACAATTCTATTAATATCCAATATAAAAACCATGGTATCATCAAGCCTGTATATACCAAGTACATATTCTTGACCAACTGTTCCAATAAGTGGTGGGTTAGGATTTATATTTTTTTTATTAATATTCATAACTTCAGTAACAGAATCCACAACAAAACCTATATATTCTCCATTAAAATTTAATACTACAATACTAGTATTCTTATCAAAATCATATTTATCTAAATTAAATCTAATCCTCAAGTCAACAACGGGCACAACCCTGCCTCTCAAATTTATAACACCTAATATACTTTTATCTGCGCGAGGAATTGATGTGATCTCGGTAACCCTTATAATTTCCTCGATATCCATAACATCAACAGCATATATTTCATCCCCAAGCCTAAAACCTAAAAGTTTAATATATTCTTCTATGTGATCCCTATCTTTTACTTCTTCTAAATAGTAGTTATTGTTCATTTTTTAATCCCTAATTTTTACTTATTAAAGATATCATATTAGTTTTCAAATCATTAAAGCAATCTTTATATTCTTTGTCAGCATTCTTAAAGTAAAATAACCCTTTCTTAATGCTATCGCTTACTTTTTTATCATAGGGTATAAAACCTAACTTATCAACACTAAAACCAAGATATTTTTTTGCAATATAGTCAAAGAGTAATAAAAAATCTAGTTCATTACCATTTTTTACCATATTTAAAATTATACCTACTTTAAAATTTTTTACATATTCATCAATTTTGTTTAGACTCTCAGGATTGTGCTTATTCAATAACTCTTTTAAATCATCTACATATCTAATTTTACCACTTCTAAAGCTAACCTGTTTTTTAATCATATCAATATTTTTTTCACCTTTCAATATATCTAATATACCTCTCAAGAAGGCTACCTTTAAAAAGCTGTATGCATTTTCAAGAGATGTTTGTTCCGAGGTCATAACTATTATTTTATACCTAGAAATATTAAAAAAATCTAATAAATTATAGTTTGTGCCTGCTCCCAAATCAGCAAAGACATAATCATATTTACTATTAAAAATATTTTTAACTATTCTATGCTTTTCATAATTTTTTAAGTGAGGCATACCTAAGATACCATTTGAACCAGGTAACAAGAAAAGTTGTTCATCTACCTCAAATATTATTTCATCTAAAGTACAACCCTCCCTTAAAAAGTGATATAAATTTTTCTTTAACGGAGAAATACCATAAAAATGATGTAAATTTGCACCTCCCAAATCAAAATCAACAATTAATGTTTTCTTATTTTCTCTACTAATTAAATATGCTAAATTTGATGCAATAAAACTTTTACCTACACCGCCTTTGCCACTTGCTACCGCAATAACACACATTAATTATGAAACTGTTGTCTTCGTTTTATTTTTTTCAAAAGCTATTTCAGGTATTTCATCAAAGGATTCAACAAATACAAATTGAATTGACCTAGCTATGTTATTAGGCAAATTCACTATATCCTTCTCATTCTTTTTAGGTAAAACTATCTTTTTCATTCCAATTCTTCTAGCGGCAAGTACTTTCTCTTTTATGCCCCCAACAGGTAAAACCTTACCAGTTATTGTAATCTCACCTGTCATTGCAACATCTCTCCTTATCTTAATGCGTGCAAAGGCAGACAAAATTGCAACTGCCATAGTTACCCCGGCTGAAGGCCCATCTTTTGGTATAGCACCTGCTGGGACATGCAAATGTATATCATATTTACTAAACTCATTTGCCTTAACATCAAACTTATTAGCAATTGATCTCACGTAGGTTAATGCAGCCCTCGCAGATTCTTTCATAACATCACCTAACTGTCCTGTTAAAATCAATTCCCCTTTCCCAGGATATCTAGTACATTCAACATATAATACCTCACCACCTGATGGTGTCCATGCTAAGCCTGTAGCCACTCCTATCTCATTTGCCTTCAATTCTTCTTCACTGAAAAATATTCTTGGACCTAAATATTTCTCAACAGTCTTTTCGCCTATTATAAATTTTTTATTGTTCCCTTCTGCTACTTTTCTAGCAATCTTTCTACATAGTGTAGCTATATGTCTTTCCAAATTTCTTAATCCTGACTCACGAGTATACCCTTCAATAATCAATTTAATAGCATTATCACTAAATTTCACATTTGTCTTATCAAGCCCATTCTCTTTAATCTGGCGTTGCAGTAAAAACCTTTTTGCTATCTGTATTTTTTCTTCTTCACTATAACCAGGTATCCTTATAACCTCCATTCTATCTAAAAGTGCTGGCGGTATAGGATCTTGATAGTTAGCAGTTGTTATAAAAAATACATTTGATAAATCAAAGGGAACACCTAAATAATGGTCTACAAAACTGTTATTTTGTTCAGGATCTAACACCTCCAAAAGTGCTGAAGATGGATCCCCTCTAAAATCCATACCTATTTTATCAATTTCATCTAAAACAAAAACAGGATTCTTGCTGCCAGCATTCCTTATCCCTTGTATGATCTTACCAGGCAAAGCTCCAATATATGTCCTTCTGTGCCCTCTGATCTCAGCTTCATCTCTAACACCACCTAAGGACATCCTTACAAATTTTCTGCCCATTGCACGTGCTATTGATTTACCTAGAGATGTTTTACCAACGCCTGGAGGCCCTATAAAACAGAGTATTGGACTTTTCATTTTTTTATTTAGTTTTCTAACAGCTAAAAAATCTAATATTCTCTCCTTAACATCTTTCAAACCATAATGATCTTCATCTAATATTTTTTTTGCATGCTCTAAATCTAAATTGTCTTCTGTTTCATTATCCCAAGGCAACTCAACTAACCATTCAATGTATGTTCTAACAACTGTGGCCTCTGCAGAATCTGGATGCATTCTAGATAGTCTATTGACCTGTTTAAGAGCCTCTTCTTTTACTTCTTTGGGCATATTCGTTTTATTTATTTTATCAGTAAATTCCTTTATTTCAGCTCCTTCCTCATCTTCGCCAAGCTCTTTTTTTATTGCTTTTAGCTGTTCTCTTAAAAAATACTCCCTCTGGCTCTTATCTATCTCACCCTTTGCTCTATTAAATATACGCTGCTGTACTTCTAGTAGAGCAATCTCCTTGTTAAGATACTCATTAACCTTTTGAAGCCTATCTACAGGATTTGTAATCTCCAATATCTCTTGATGTTCTTTTACCTTTAATCCTAAATTAGCAACTACAATATCAGCTAGCTTACCAGGGTCCTCGATTGATTCTATAACAGCCAATAAATCGGGAAGCATCTGTTTGCCTAAATTTACAGCCTTTGACAACAATTCTTTTGTATTTTTAATAAGCGCCTCAACTTCAAGTGTTATTTCAACTTGAGCATCCTCTAATACAAGTATTTTAACCTCTAAGAAGGGTTTTTCTTTTACAACATCCAATATCTTACACCTTTTTAAACCTTGTACGAGTATTTTTACACGGCCATCGGGCATTTTAAGCATTCTCAACACCGATGCAACAACACCAATAGAATATAGATCATCTAATTTAGGCTCTTCTATAGAAACCTCTTTCTGAGCAGTTAAAAATATCAATCTATCCCTTTTAAGTGACTCATCAACTGCAGCAATACTATTTTCTCTACCCACATAAAGAGGTATTATCATGTAGGGGAAAACTACTATATCTCTAATAGGTAAAAGCGGCAGTGTTTCTGGTATATTAATATTCTCTAATATATTTTCCAAAATTTAACCTCCTTCATTTTTAATAAAAACAACTGATAAAACACCATTTTTCAAAACAGCTTCTATGTTATCTTCTCGTATCTTTATAGGCAAATGAATAATCCTTCTAAAAGAAGTTGTTATTCTTTCCATTCTTAAAAAGTTTACCTTATATGGTATTTTTTCCAACTTTTTAACTCCCTCAATAATCAAAAGATCGCCACAGAGAAAAAGATTTATATCATCTATATTTACACCTGGCAACTCAAAATAAATCTTAACCTTATCATCTGAAACTACTATATCTACAGGTGGAAAAGGTGTTTCAGTAATCTCCCTTCTAGAATTCTTCAAGTTTTTTATTATATTATGTGTCTCTTTCCTTAAAACCCCTCTAATTACAACAATTTCATCAAATTCATTTTCCATTTTTAAAACCTAACATATTTATTATATTGTATAATTCTTCTTTTAGTTCATGCTTATTATATGCCAACTCAATTATAGCGCGCAAATAATCTATTTTATTACCACAATCATAGCGATTGCCTTCAAACACATATCCATATATCTCGCCCTTTTCTGCCTCTTTTTTTAGTGCATCTGTAAGCTGGACCTCTCCAAGGGCTCCCTCTTCAATCTCTTCTATATTATGCAATATATTGCTTGTCAAAATATATCTACCAATAATTGCATAATTTGAAGGCGGGTCAGTCTCTGGCTTTTCAACCATATCAGATAATTTAAACAATCTATTATTAATCTTCTTTTCTATACTAACAATGCCATATTTACTAGCATCCTTTTTATCTACTTCCATTAAACCAATTACAGGAGCTTTAATCTCTTTATAACATTCTATCATCTGTTTTATAACTGGCTTATCAGAGATTATAACGTCATCTGGTAAAATAACAGCAAAAGGATCATTTCCTATTAAATGTTTCGGCATTGATATAGCGTGTCCTAACCCCTTTTGAATGGGTTGTCTAACATAGGTAATATTAGCTAACTCTGAAAAACTTCTTATCTCTTTGAGTAGGTCATATTTTTTGCCAGCCTCAAGTGACCTTTCCAATTCCATGTTTCTATCAAAATAGTCTTCTAACGCTTTTTTATTAGAACTTGTCACAAATATAAGATTATTAATACCAGAATCAACAACCTCTCTTACAGAATAGTCTATAATTGGCCTATCGATCAATGGAAGCATTTCTTTTGGGATAGTTTTAGTAGCTGGAAGCATCCTTGTTCCAAACCCTGCAACGGGAAATACTGCTTTTTCAACACTCATATATTACCCCTTTTATATTATAACTATGCCGGCATATCCAACAACTTGGTTATAATCCCCTGATACATAACCGCTGTGAGTATGCTCAATTAATATAGCTTTTTTAGCCCCCAACTCTTTACTCCCTTGCAAAGCAATTACTGCTGGTATATAGCCACACATAGTAATATTGTTTAAGTTTACCTTTTCATAGAGAGCTACTGGATCCATATTCAATATACACTCAATTGCAATCATATCTTTTTTATCAGTAATTTCAGCATCTTCATAGTGATTAAAATCAGAGCTAACAACTATTAATATCTCTCCTTTATACTCCATGCAAATCGTAGAAATCTTTTTTGCAAGCACTAAACATTCATTCAAAGACAGACCCTTAATTGTAATTGGAACTATCTCTACATCTTTACGTAAATACTTAAGCATTGGCACAACTACTTCTAGAGAGTGCTCCCTCAAATGAGCATAATAATCATCAAAAACTAATTCTTTGTCAATTAATTTTTCTGTTATGCCTTTATTTACAACAACATCGCCAAAAGGTGATGCCCACGAGCCTTCCGGATATACTGATACCCTCTCACCTAAACCTGTGTGATTTGGCCCAATTAGTATAACTGTACTTGGGATATCTATAGATGATAGGGTCTTAAAGGCTGTTTTACCAGAATATACATAACCAGCGTGTGGAACAATTGCTGATTTTACATCCTTATGGGTTGCATCACCCCTATTATTCTCAAAAAAATTAATTAGCTCCCTCTTATTTGCAGGATAAAAATAGCCTGCAACAACTAATTCTCTATACATAAACTCCTCCCAACCAATTTATACCAATTCGGAGGCATCTTTACAGATATATCACCAAAACTATAATCGTTAATTAAAACACTCCTTAACTCTTTAAAATATTCAAGCCAAGGTTTTTTATTTCTCACTATATTTATATATTCTATTCTTTTAAATTTAAATTTCT
>JAXHVM010000007.1 GCA_034189185.1 Deferribacterota bacterium | reverse complement strand
ATCCATATTATGACCTGTAGCTACAACATCAATATTTTGCTCATGAGGTATTTTATTAAAGAAATATCTTTTAACAATCCCGCAGACGGAACATTTTTTTCTGCCACTTTTTTTTGATAACTCTGAGATTGTTCTGCCAATACCTAGTTTTTTAACTATGAATGGTAAATTGTTTTTTTCGGCAAACTTTTCGACTTTTTGCAAGGATTCGTTTGAATAATCACCTATTCCAAGATGTATATAGAGTCCTTTTGTTTTATAACCCATTTTATTTAGAGCATACCACAACGCTAGACTATCTTTACCCCCAGAAACACATACTAATATCTCTTCTTCGCGCGAAAACATGGAATATTTTTTTATTGCCTTTTCAACTTGTTTTATAAAGAATTCATTAAAATGATTATGGCAGAATGAAGTATTATGCCTCTTTAAATTAATAATTGCTTTTGATCCACATACGCGACATTTCATTAACCACCACTCACCACAGGTATTATTTCTACGGTATCACCATCTTTTAGGCGTATATCATGTGTTAAAATTTCACCATCTTTTGCCACGATAGCTGTTTCACTAGGAATATTAAGCTCATTAAGCAAATCTTTTACTTTGTGTTTTCTACATTTTTTGATGCCCTGCCCTTTTATCACGGCCTTTACCATATTTATAACCTTTTAATTGATTTTTTATTTGAGATTGTTTTTATTATATTATTAAAGCCTTGCAATAACTATAAATGAATTAAAACTTAAAAATAATATAAATTTGCTTTAGTTATTTGTCAATTCCCATTATCTTTTGTAGATAGGGCAATTGGTTGTAATAAAATGCCTAGTCTATTTTCAGCGGACTCAAGGATCAATTTTAATAATTCAGCATAAGATATTCCAGCGACCTTTGCCATTTTAGCCATATGTCCATCCCAGCACCAACCAGGATTAGGATTTGCTTCAAGAAGTTTTGGATTGCCTATTAAGTCAAGTCTCCAGTCAAAACGACAGTAATCTCTACACCCTAGCCTTTCGTATAACTTCAAAGAGCATTGTATTAAGAATTTTTCCAACTCTTCTGAGAGGTTAGCCGGTATAGATTTGATACTCCAATATGGTGAATTTGGAAGCCATTTAGCCTCATAGCCACAGATTCTGGGTAGTTCTGGTGGCAATGATGAATAGTCTTCTTCTATAATTGGTAAAATAGTATAATTACCAGGGACATTTCCTATAATTCCAATGCTTAAATCTTTTCCTGTAAGGAACTCTTCAACAAGAATGGGCTTATCATAGCCAAATTTCTCTCTCATCTCTGAAATAGTGTTCACCAGCTCTTCAATATTACCTACTACGCTCTTTTGAGTAATTCCAAAACTTGAATCTCCAAAATTAGGTTTGACAATTGCCGGGAAAGAAAGGGAGAGCTCAAAGGTTGTATCCTCAGGTTTTATAAAAAATGCATCAGGAACAGGGATTTCCATCTCTTTTGCAATACCACGTACCAAAGATTTATCATAGCAATAAGCAAGGCATTGTGGATTAGCACCTGTATAGGGAATACCAAGTATTTCAAGCAAAGCTGGGACATGAAGTTCTTTTGTCGGATCGTTAAAGTAGCCTTCATCGCATAAATTAAAAACATAGTCGATCTTGTTCTTTAGTTTAATTAAATCTTGGCTTAAAGTATCGTGGTTGTCTAAGTAAATAAATTGATAATTGTCTAATTCTTTCAAAGCAAGTTTCAATTGGTCAATAGTGTAAAAATCATCATCATCAAAAATAAGATAAGGCTTCAATAAGTCTGGTTTTCGTGGATCTCCTAAGATCACTGCTATATTTTTCATTGCTTTTTTTGATCTTTTTTTGGTGGGAACCCACTCTTTTTTCACCATTGCAGTAACAATTATACGCTGTTCCATCATACCCAAATCTTGGTTTCGTTGTGAGTCAGGAGATATTGCCCCATGGAAGGAGATATTACTGAACCCAGCTGTTTTTAGTAGGTCTGTCAAGCTTTCTTTTGTATAGAGCCTTTCAGCATAAAATTGGTCTACAATTACACCTTTTTCTATATTAGTAACGACTTCACGTGATATAATGCGCTGTTTATCTAAGGAGATGGAACGCTCTCTGGAGACAAAATGTTTTTTATCTATCCATTCCCAGGACCTTGGATTAAAATGTTCTTTTAAGTAATTGCCATCAGCCACATCTATAAGAATGCGTCCCCATGGTTTTAGGGCCCTGAGAGCTTCTTTTAGAACCCTTAAATCATCTTGAATTGTTTCAAAGTAACCAAAGCTATTCCCCAATATTGTAATAACATCAAAACTGTTAGCATTATAGGGAAGTTTTCTGGCATCTCCCTCTCTAAACTTAACATTTAAATCTTCTCTTTTTGCCACTGTTTTTGCCTTCTGGATTAGATAATGTGAACGATCTAATCCTTCAACATTTATAAAACCTCTCCTTACTAGTTCAATTATATGACGTCCCTGTCCACAGCATAAATCTAATATTTTATCTTCTGTTGAGAGTTTTAGAATTTCTAAAAATAGGTCAATTTCTGTTTTAGTAATTTGGGAATCATCTACTACATCACCATCTGTTTTGAGGTAGATTGAGTTAAAAATGTGTCGCCACCAATCTGGTTGTACATACTCTTCTAGATTAGATATAGGCCCGTAACACCTGAAGCGTTCCTTAAAAATCTCTCTATTTGATAGTTTGTTCCTATTCATATTTGACCTCAATAATATTTAATTAAAATTCTATATAATAATATAATTTAAATTAAGCAACATATTTTAGAAACTAATTAAAAATTTAAAATTTATATTGACAGCACTGATTAGGCAATATTTGATCTTTATTGTACTTTTAGATGTTTACCAAGGGATGAATACCGATTTATTGGGCTTTTTATTGCATTTTCAATGATATTCTCATCTGCAAATATATACAACCTTTCTTTTGCTCTTGTAATGGCAGTATATAGCAATTGTCTATTTAATAGCTCCTTATGTTTATCACCTAAGATAAGTAGTGCTTCATCAAATTCAGAGCCCTGGGCTTTATGCACTGTCATAGCATATGCTGTCTCATGTATAGGTAGTAGTGTAGGTAATAAGGCTCTATAAGTATCCATATTCCCCTCAAAATATACATAAGTCTCATCCATATTTTCTATATATATCCCTATATCACCGTTGAAAAGGTCAATGCTATAGTCATTTTTGTGTATAATAATTGGTCTTCCAGAATAGCACCTACCATTTACCCCAATAAGCCCTTTATACCTGAGATAGGCTTCCACATATCTATTTATAAATTCAACACCAAAATCCCCTTTTCTGTATGGTGTTAGTATTCTAAATTTTTTAAGTAGTTTAAATGCTTCTTTTACATCTATATTATTACTTTTTTCAACTAAAGGGGTATAATATTTATCAATTAAATCATTTATTTTGTTAAATATCTTTTTTTTATTGCTAAAAGGGTGCAATTCTATATCATTACTAAATTTTGATATTTCTAATGCCTTTTTATAGTCCCCACGATTAACTAATATCGAAAGTTCTTTTATTTTAGATTCCTCTTTTTGTCTATAGATTGACTCAAGCTCGACCATACAATCTTGTAATTTATAAATATTTTCTCCTTTAAGCTTTTTGGGATCAATATCTATATATTTTTTAAAGTGCACTATCATTTTATCTGAAAATTTATTTATATCCCCTAGCCTACTAATTTCACTTAACACACTACCAGCCTCAACAGAGGTTAGTTGGTTTTTATCCCCTAATAGGATTATCTTGCAGTCTTTTCTAATTGCTCTAAAAATGTTAACCATTAGTGCTAGATCTATCATTGAGGCTTCATCTATAATCACAACATCATATGGGATATGTCTCTTAGGACCATAAAAATAGGATGGTTTTGATTCAGATGCACCAAGTAATCTATGTATAGTAAAGCTTTCATCTGGTATGTCTGCTTTTAATAGATTACCTAAACTATCTTTAATTTCTTTAAAATTAAACTTTAGGCTTTCTAATAATCTATTGGCCCCTTTTCCAGTGGGTGCAGAAAGAGCAATTTTATATGAAGGATTTTTAATTAACAATAATGCTAATATCATGCAGGCTGTATAGGTTTTACCTGTACCTGCACTGCCAGAGATAATGCAGATATTTTTTAATAGTGCAACTATAGCAGCTAATTTTTGGTAATCTGTACCACCATTTTTAGCTTTAAATAGCTTATTTAATGCTTTTATGGTTTCTTGATTTATTATTTCTGTTGTGTCTGCTTTTTCAATAAGCTTATCTGCCAACTCTAATTCAAATTTATAGAATTTTTGGAAATACAGCTTGTTATCACTGTCCAAAACTAAAGGTCTATCATCTCTATTTTCACCTAATATATTTGCTTGCTTAAGCTTGTATAGCCATTCCTCTAGTTGTGGGTATGTGTAATATAGACCATCCTCTTGAAGAGAGAATTTTTTACCTTCAAAATCTTTCATATCAACACATGTATGTCCATTATTAAGGTGATAGCTTAGTAGCAGCGAGGTCATTTGTACTATCTCTTTAGTTTTCACATCACTACTTTTTATAAACTTGCTTAAGAAAATTGCACAAATATATTCAACTTTGTCAATTACTTTAGAGGTATATGCAGATTCTAAAATATCCGTTGCCTTAGATAACATTTTTTATCTCAGCCTGTTTTAAAAATTCTAGTGGCCTGTCATAATAAATGCCGCTATCCCTATTTTTTTGAATACCCCTTGCAAATATATAGAATACACCACCGATATTTTCTATATTTACAGATTGTTCTTTTACTTTTAAATACCTATATAGAGCTAGTATATAAAGATGATATTGCAAATAATAGTAGTTTCCCAACATCTCCTCTTCTAGCTTATTTATTTCATAGTCATCATAGGTACTACCCAAATAGTTAAACTTCCAATCAATTATGTAATACTTATTATTATATTTAAAAACAAGGTCCATGTAACCATTTATAAAGCCTTCTATATCTTCAAAGTTAAGTTTTTCAATAGACTTTATATAGCTATCTTTATTATTTCTTTTAAAATAATCTATAAATAATCTTTTTATATCTTTCAAATTACTTAAATTTAAATAGAATTCTAACTCAGTAAGTTTATCTCCTAAAGGGATATCCTTTAAACATAGTGGCTCATTACAAAAATTTTTCAGATTTTTGTTTAACAAAATATCTATAGCCTCGATTAAAGCCTCTCTGTGTTCATTAGTATTGTATTTTGTTTTTTTTAGCTCATTTTCTATATATGCACCCCTTGTTATTTTATCTGCACTAAAATCAAGGTTTTCCATTATCTTATGAAAAAGATTCCCCGATGATGCCCCTTTATCAAAGGCAAAAATGCCTGTTAAATTTTCTTTTTCATCATTTTGAAAACTGCCAGTTAATTCATCAATAGCAGGCATCCTTTCCTCTAACAGCCCTAGCCTAGAAAGACCAGAATAGCTAGTTACAGAATATTGCTTATTAATTTCTTTTTCAAAACTCCTTTTAACTAAAGGTATTTCTTTGTTAGTATTTTTTCTAAAAATAGTAGGCTCTTTTGTTTTTATAGATTCTACAACAATAGTACCACCTGAGTCTTTACTGATTTGTTCAAGCTCAGATAATCTTTTATTATAATTTTTTTCTTTTAAGATATTTTTTATTTCACCAATATTTGAAATACTTGTTTCTTTTGATACATGTAAGAGATAATTTAAAGCAGAGCATATATTTTTATTACGACTATTATAATGATAATAGAGATAACATTTGCAAGCTGCCCGTGTTAAGGCAACATATAGAAGTCTTAAGTGCTCCGAGAGGTTTTCCCATGAACATTTATCCTTGTTTTCTTCATAGTTAGTCGATCCTATGTCAACATTAATTTTTCCATTGTTATGAAATATTACATTCCCGCTACCTTTATTTAATTGTGCATCTTTCCAGAAAAAGGGTATAAAAATGATTGGGAATTCTAAGCCCTTACTTTTATGTATTGTGATAATATTTATTGCCCTTTCTTCTCTTTCAAGCCTTAGCAGATGTTCTTCTTCAGCTAGTGATCCGGCCTGCTTTTCTTTTTCTTCTAACCACTTAATAACCTCATAATTTCCTCTTACACCAATATTATTTGCCTTCATTATTAGTTCTATAAGGTGTAAAAAATTAGTTATTTTTCTATCCCCCAACGGCATTTTCAGTAGTTTCTCTTTTATCTGATAATCATTTATAAATTCTGTTATCATTCTATAGAAACCCTTAGATTGTAAAAGGTTTTGATAGTACATAAAATCTCTCAATACCTTTTCCCATTCTTTTTCATTTTTTTGTAGATCATAGATCTCACTAGCTTTCTTATTAAATAGGCTTGTTGATAGTGCAGTTTTTAGGTTAGCCCGGTTTGCAGGGTTACTAAGGGCAATTAGAAACTTTTTTAACTCCTTTGCTTCTTCACTTTCATATACGCTTTCCCTGCTATTTGTGCATGCTACTATATTATATTTATTAAGTTCTTTCCTTAAATATTCACCGTCTCTATTTTCCAATGTGATGATTGCAATGTCGCTGCCTTCAACGGGTCTTATTTTACCATTTTCTATTATTTTTATTTTTTCACTATTTAATAGCTCTCCAATTTCATTTATAATATCTTTTGCTACTTGCTTTTTAGCAACATCTTGATTAATTTGTTCTTTATTAAAGTGTTTTATAGCTAAATTGCTTTCTAAGCCTTCAATTTTATACTTTTCACTGGCGGCATTTAAGGAATTATATTCTATTTTATCAACTAAAAATGGATTTTTACTATCTTTATATAAAGTGTTATAGGCGTTTATCAGATTCTTTGTAGATCTAAAATTTGTATCAAGACAATATTTATATGCTGCCTCATTGATTGCCTCTAGATATATATAGATGTCAGCCCCTCTAAATTTATAGATAGACTGCTTAGGATCCCCTATTAAGAAAACCTTTTTATTTGTATTAAAAAAAATATTTTTTAAAATATTATATTGCAAAATGTCGGTATCTTGGAATTCATCAACTATTAGAGCGTTGTATTTATTTCTTATTTTATTTAGAAGAACAGTATTATTATCTTCTAATGCATTATAGAGGTCTTTTAATTGATCATTAAAGGTTATTTGGTTGCTGTTTTGTTTTATTGAGTCTACTGCTTTATCAATGTATTCTAAAAACTTTGCGCGCAACATTATTAAAGCATCTTCATTAGCGTCATCAAACTTTTCACTTTTTAATTTATTTAGTTTGTTTTCTTCCCTTTCATAAATAATATTATGATTGAACAATATTTCTCTTTTAGCTTTTGGATATCTAATTACTTCTTTTGCTAGATTAATTAGCCCACCTATATCAATCCTTAAAAAACTATTTATATTACTAATTTCTTGTATCTTATTATATATATTGGGAGGTAAGCTAAAAATTTGGTTTCTCCAGAAATCATAGACAGCTTGTCTTATATAATAATCGTCATCCCCAAATAGTTCTCTATTAAATGTTACACCACTTTCAAAGGGGAATTCCTTTAAAGTTCTATCACAAAAACTATGTATTGTATGGATTGAGGCCTCATCAAAATTGTTAAAGGCAAGCTCTAGTTTTGGTATAGATTGGTTTTTATCATTAATTTTTTCCAAATATTTATATAATGGATCATTTGCATTATACCTATTCTTATTTTTCAAATATTCTAGCGAGATTTTGAGTCTTTTATATAGGCGATCTTTCAATTCATTTGTTGCCCTTTTTGTAAAGGTAATAACAAGAATGCTCTTTAATTCAAAATTACACTCTAGAATAAATTTTATAAAGAGGCATTCAATGCTAAAGGTTTTGCCGGTTCCTGCGCTAGCCTCAATTACATTTATATTATTTAAATGTTGCTCTTGATCCTCTAGAGTGATCTCTTCAAATATATTATTTATTTTATTTTCCTTTATCATTCTCCAATTCTTCTTCGAAAATTTTTAGATAGCTGAATATTTTTTTTGCACTGTTATTATATGATTTATTGAAAAAATCTTCTTCAGGGTTATTTAAATCTTTTAAATAAAAAGAAAGATAGTTGTCTGGCTCTCTATTAAAGGGTTCTAAGATGTCTTTTATTTTTTGAGATTTATTAAATTTTTCTTCTTTTTCATAATATTCGTAAGAATATTTTGGGATAAAGTGCAGGGGGGTCTTTAGACCATCTAAATATAGCTTTAAAAAATAATCTAAAATTTCATCTAATTCTTCTCTTTTTAATGCTTTATATTTATAAATTTTATATATAGGTTCATACTCTTCTCTACCCTCGGCAAAGAGATAGGAATCACTTAGTTTTTCAGCACCTATAAGAGACTCATAATAGTTTAAGATAATATGTTTTAAATAAACTTTTAATCTTGTATTTATTGGAACATCTGACCTCTTAGCTTTACCACAGGAGAATCTATAATCAGCAAGGTTATATCCCTCTAATTCACCTTTAATTATTTTATTATTATTTAATAACTGATTATTATCAATTTTATGAAAATAAGATAATGTGCCTTCTATAGTATAGTTAATATTATTGTATTTGTAAGGAAGGTGTAATTCATAGTTTATTCTTACTTTGTTTATAGTGTATTTTTCTAATAATATTTTTTTAAAATCTTCTACACTTTTAAAAGCTTTTTGAAATTCACCAATACCAACCCCACCAGGTGGTAATATATCTGCATATTTAGTAATACAATTTTTTTCTTCTTTTTCTTTAAAATAGTTATCTGATAGTCTTTCTTTTAATATAAACTCATTTAAGCTATCAAGGGAGAAGGGTTCTTCATCATCTAAAGATAATTTTTTCTCCTCTAAATTAATATTCAATGTTTTTTTAAAATAATGTTTAATAGGATTTTCAAAAAACTTTAAGAAGTCATAAATATTGATAACATTATCTTCTGGTTCAATATCTATCCTTTTGTCAATAAACTTTGTTTTTTCTTTTTTTGGATTGTTAGTTGTAACTTCTGCAGCACAGTAATCTTCCTTTGAATAGTTAATATAGTAAGGTTCATTATCTCTCATAAAATAAGCAGGATCAAAGGATGATATTTTATCTTTAATTACAATCTCTTCTTCAATGTTCTCTACATTTTTAATATTAAAACGCTGGCGTAGATAATATATAAATTGATTAATTAGAACAGAAGGCGGTATAGTATCGTTTAATATCAAGTCTTGTCCAACATAGCTAAGGTATAGTTTTTCCTTTGCAGAGATTATAGTCTCTAAGAAGAGGTATTTGTCGTTTTCTCTTAAATTTCTATCTCCTTTTTCAGGGTGTAGAGAGATAAGATCAAAGCTTAAGGGTTTTCTTTGGCGTGGGAAGGTATCATTATTTAGCCCTATTAAGCATATTATTTTAAAGGGAATACTCCTCATAGGAATCATTTCACAAAAGGTTATACCACCATCTAAAAATCTATGGGTATGTAATTTATTTTTAAAATTATTCTTTAAATATTCTATTATAAAATCAAGGCCTACATTAATTTGAGGCCCATAATTTGTACAATAATTATAACTTTCAAGCATATCATCTAATGAAGATTTTAGGATTGCTATTTCTCTGCTAATATTTGCCGATGTAGGTATATCAACTGGAAATATTTTATCTACAAAGTCTATTAATTTCTTAAACCAACTATCTACACTGTGTTTGTTTATTGAAAAATTGTAAAGATTATAAAGTTCATATAGAAAAATAGAGATAGCTGCTATTATATTATTAACATTTGCCTGAATGCTTTCAACGGTTCTTATATTTTCAAATAAATTATCCCTTTCATATATTAAGCTTAGTAGTAATCTATCAAGGCCGTATTCCCAGCTATATTCATTATAGCTATATTCAATACCCTTTTCTTTTCTAAAATTGCTATCTAGTCCCCATCTAACAGCGGCATCATTTAGGCAGACTTTCATTATATTAATATCTGTTTCATTTAGACTAAATTTCTCTTTAATTGCCTCACTTTCAATTATGTTAATAATATTATTTATCTCAAACCTACCCTTTAGAAGATTTAAAATATCCATAAATACCTTTATGGTTCCTTCACTATCAATATAACTTACATCGGATATGGAATAGGGAATCTCTTTTTTGCCCCTTTTCAAGCCAAACACAGCATCAATAAAAGGGGCGTAAGTCGAAATATCAGGGGTCATAACTAGTATATCAGAAGGTTTCATGTTGGGATTATTATCAAAAATATATAGTAGTCTGTTATATAAAACTTCAACCTCTCTCATTGGGGAGTGACAGGAATGGATCTCTACTGAATCATCAATATTATCAAAATCTTTTTTAGGTATCTCATTAAGATTTATATCATTTAAAATATCCTCTTTTATAACCTCCAGCATAGTTTTTCTTGTGTTCTTATTAACATTTGCACTGTTTTTTTGTATAAAATCGAACCTAATATCAGTAAAAGTTTCTAATAAAAGTGTATAGAAATCTGCTCCTGTTTTGCCAAATTCTGATAATAAATTATTCTTTACGTTGTAAAATAAAGTTTCAGCTTCTACCCCTTTTTTTATTTTTAATTTTAAGGCTTCTTTTTGCGAGATATATTCAAGCCAGTACTCCTTTGAAGGATTTAAGAGGTAGAGATATATATCTATATATTTCGCAAACTCATTTAATATCCCTATATAGAAAGGAGGTAACATGGAAAGCCCAAAAAGAGATATCCTTTTAGGAAGTTTATCTAAATTTAGATTTTTAAAGATTTTATTATTAACAGATGAGGGGAATGATTTTACATTAAGTTTTTTAACTATATGTCTATATATCTCAAATTGCCACTTCTCAATTAAGTCATTTTTATAATATAACCTTCCCTCATCCCAGCTTCTTATCATTTCAGGTCTGTAAACAAAGTATTGGTCAAAGAGGTCGCTTATACTATAGGCAAGCTGTGCCAATTTTATTTCACTGTCCTCTATATACTTTTTTAATGAGTTATTTAGCCCTTTATCTAAAAGGGCATTGGTTATTAGCCAAAAAATATTTTTTGATTCTAAAGGGTGGTCATTGTCAAATTGTAATCCTGCTGATTCTAATAGATGGTATATTAGGTATTTTGGTTTTAAATATTTTATATTACAACAGATGCCATTTTTTTTTGCTATATTTAGGGAGAGCAACTTCTTTATACCATCTGTTTGGGTTACAATGATTTCAGGAACCATAGGGGGTAGTTTTTTTGTGTTAATGTTCTCTGTTAGGCAATATAATAAAGTGCTTAAATCATTTGATGAAAAATCGTATAGAGCCATTTATCATTCAATCTTTCCTTTGTATTTTTTGTTGTCTATTTCTATAATATAATTTAGCTCCTTTTCAGTGTCAAAAAATTCAGGTTTATATATATAAATATCAAAACTATCTTTTTCTTTTAGATTATAATCACAATTGTTAATTACCGAACCATTTTTATAACAGACTATACCAGGGTATATGTCATTAATATCTGTATTCCATTTAAAGCTAGTATCACCCTCATAGGTAATTTCTATATTGTCAATATGACCTGTAATATTCTCTGATGAAAAATTTATGCAAATATCTGCTTGGCCGTCTTTTTTTGGGGTATTCGAGTTTGAAGCAAGATCTTTCTCTTTGTCTTTAGAAAGGCTTAGTATAATCTTTTCTTTAGAATTGTTTTTCTCTATCATAAAGCTTTCTAATAAAACACTAGGCATAACATCTGTGCTTGAGCTTAACCCTGCAAAGGGAATATTTATAGTTTTAGGTGAATTAACACCTATTAATAAAATTTCATTATTAAATTTCCTTTCTCTTAAATATTTTGTTATATTAATTTTTAATTCTGCCCTACTTATTGTATTGTTTATAGTGAAACTTTTAATTTTATTTAAACTATCCGTTAAATTATCCTCATTGGGGGCAGTATAGATTTCAATTGTAGCATCTTTATTGCTATTATGTGGCATATAATTTAATACTAAATAGGCTCTTTGCATAAAAAATAAATTGTGATTATCTAGCTTGCAGTCAAAAAATATATAGCTTTTTTCTTCAGGGTAGTTGTAGGTATAAAGGTTTCCAATTTTTGAGATATGAGTTGTTCCATCGCTTTTTGAAATTATAATACCCGTATCACAATTGTTAACATTTTTTATATTTATAGTTTTTGTAGTTCTCTTTGTTATTTTTTTGCCCTTTAAAAGGGCTTTTCCGCCAAAACCATCTCTATAGCCATTTATATTTTTACCGTCAATGTTAATATGAAAATACTGTTTACAAGCAAATAGAGAGGTTGAGCAGTCTCTAATAAATATAAGTTTGTTTTTACTATATTCTTTTATATCCACAGTTTCATATCTATTTATTTTAGCTAGATATAGAAAAGCTGTTTCCTTGTTTGATTTATTAACTTTTAAATAGAGATCTTCCTTATTATTATCTGAATTATCTGAGCTTGTAAGTATCAAGTGATAGAGGTCATACTTATTGGAGGTTTTATTTTCTACATTTAAATCAAAATAAAAGTTTCTTAACAATTTAACATTTTCCCCTTTATCTGATAGTTTTCCTGTTATTGAGAAAGCGCCTGAATTATCAGTTTTTGTTTTTAGTCCTAATTCTAGGAGTTCAATAGTTGCCCCACTTATGCCCTTTGAATGAGAATCATATACATGTCCATCAATGGTAATATTTTTATAGTCTTTATTTATTAGATATATCTCTCGTACCTTGCTGTTTTTATTATTTATAGCAGCTTTTACTCTTAGCCTATTAAATTTGTATAGATCAATATTTTGATATATAAAGTTTGCTACATTTCTTGCCATATATTCAGTGAAATCCATTACTGCAAAACCATCATGTGATGAAATCTTAAAAACAAAATTTTGATTTATTGTAAGGGTATTATATAGTGCTTGACTAAAATCCTTTTCATTTGAGGGCTCTATAAATATATTAGAGGATTGGCCAAAATTTATTGGTTTACTGTATTTAGCATGTAGTTTTTTTGTTAATCTATCGAATATATTTTTTGCAGTCACATAGTCTTTGGCAACATATAGATCAATATTTACTGAAAATATGGGTTTTCTTTTTATGTCAAATATTACCTCACTACTTTTGCTATAATAGGTATAGCTCTTTTTCAGTAGCACATATTTATCATATTGTTCACTAGCTATATTTGAACTAAGCCAATTAGCCTCTTGGCTGGCAAAATCACTTAGTTTTGGAAATATATTATATATTTTATTTTTATACTCTTCTGATAGGGTATCACTATATAGAGTATTTGTTAAGAGTATTGATAATAATACAATTGCAAATAATGATTTCATCAAGTATAATTTAACAAAATATATAATAATTGGCAATAAGATGCTAACTAAAAGAATAATACCATGCTTAGATATTGATAAAGGGCGTGTAGTAAAGGGTGTAAGGTTTAAATCCTTAGTAGATGCGGGTGATCCTGCAGAAGCAGCTTATCTTTACTACAAGCAAGGTGCAGATGAGATTGCTTTTCTTGATATAACAGCTACCTATGAAAATAGGGATACAATCTTAGATGTACTTACTTCTACTGTGAAAAAAGTTTTTATCCCTATAGTTGTTGGCGGAGGGGTAAGATCACTTGAGGATATAAGAAAGCTATTACTTGCAGGTGCAGATAAGGTCTCTATCAATACTGCTGCTGTTAAAAACATATCCTTTGTAAATGAGGCGGCAACTAAGTTTGGTACTTCTTGTATAGTTGTTGCAATTGATGCCAAGAAGACTAGTAGTGAGAAATGGGAAGTTTTTACTCATGGTGGGAGAAATCCTACAGGTATTGATGCCATTAAGTGGGCACAAGATTTAGAAAAAAATGGAGCTGGTGAGTTATTAGTTACAAGTATGGATAGAGATGGAACTAAAGACGGCTATGATTTAGAGCTTATAAGAACAATATCAGAGAGTGTAAATATACCTGTTATAGCCTCTGGAGGTGTTGGCTCTTTAAGGCATATCTATGAGGGGATAACAGAAGGTAAGGCTGATGCTGCACTGGCAGCCTCTATATTTCATTTTAAGGAATATACGGTAAGGGATGTAAAAAAATATTTATATAAAATAGGTGTAAATGTGAGGCTAGATGATGGACCTTAAAATAATTGAGGATTTAGTTAATATCATACGGGATAGAAAGAAAAACCCAACGGAGAAATCTTATACATATAGACTATTTAGTGAAGGTGAAAACAAGATAGTTAAAAAATTAGGTGAGGAGTATGTCGAATTTTTAAGGGCCTATCTTAAGGAATCTGATAATAGAGTTGTTTCAGAGGCCTCAGATTTTTTATATCATATACTCGTTGCTCTTGAATTTAGAGGTGTGGCCTTTGAGGATGTTTTAGATGAATTGAGAATGAGGCATAGAAGAGAATAGATGGGTGAAACATGAAAGAGCAAAATTATCACATGAGCCCAGAGGAGTTTAGAAAGTATGGATATAAGGTTATAGATGAGATTGTAGAATATTATAAAAAGGTTGAAGAACTACCTATCTTACCAAATATTGAATTTGGGGATATTTTAGAAAAATTGCCAAAAAGACCACCTTTAGAAGGGGAGGATTTTGACAGCATAATTAGTGATGTAAAAGATATAATTATTCCTGGATTAACCCATTGGCAATCACCTAATTTTTTCGCCTATTTTCCATCTAATACGTCTTTTCCATCTATATTAGGAGAATTGTTTTCAGCTGGATTTGGAGTTCAGGGAATGTTATGGCTAACATCCCCCGCTTGTACGGAGCTAGAGATTAGGGTGATGGATTGGGTAGTACAACTTTTGGGTTTACCAGAGAAGTTTACCTTTAATGATAAGGGAGGTGGGGTAATACAAGACTCAGCCTCTTCAGCTGCATTGTGTGCTATAATAGCAGCAAGAGAAAGCATAACTAATAGCGATATTAACAAATATGGCTTTAACAAGAGATTGACCGCCTATGTTAGTGATCAAACCCATTCTTCAGTTATTAAAGGGTTAAAGATTGCTGGAATTGGCGAAGAGAATATTTGCTATGTTAAAAGTGATGCTGAGTTTAAAATGGATGTAAGTGCTTTAGAGGAAAAAATAAAAAATGATAGGGAGGGTGGAAAAACGCCGTTTTTTTGCTGTGCTACAATTGGAACAACATCGACGATGGCAATTGATCCTGTGTTAGAAATAGGTAAAGTGTGCAATAGATATGGATTGTGGCTTCATATAGATGCTGCAATGGCTGGTACTGCTCTTCTATGTGATGAATATAAATATTTACTAAATGGGGTATCTTTGGCAAATAGTTTTTGTTTTAATCCTCATAAATGGATGTTTACAAACTTTGATTGTGATTGCTTTTTTGTTGATGATAGGAAAAAATTAATTAGCGCCCTTACAATATTACCTGAATATTTAAAGAATATATCAAATAAATCTTTAAATGAGGTTATCGATTATAGGGATTGGCAGATACCTTTAGGCAGAAGATTTAGGGCTTTAAAGTTGTGGTTTGTTATAAGGCATTATGGCAAAAAAGGCCTTGAATATCATATTAGAAAACATATAAGTTTAGCAGCATTATTTGAGGATATCGTTAATAGTTCAAATGATTTTGAAATTGTTTCAAAGAGATCGTTAAATCTTGTTTGTTTTAGACATAAGAAGGGGAATGATTTTAATAAAAAATTGTTAAAAGAACTAAATTTGAAGGGTAAAATTTTTTTAAGCCATTCTACTATGGGAGATCTTTTTTTCTTAAGGTTTTGTGTAGGTCAAAGTTATACTGAGAGAGAACATATATTAGAAGCTTGGCATCATATTGAGGAATGCTCTAATAAATTATTGCAATAATAAAAAAACATTTATAATATAAATAATAATAGATGAGGTGCTTTTATGACTGCAACAGTTTTAGATATTATTAACAAAAAAGGTAGCAAGATTTATTCTGTAGATGTTAATGACACTGCTTTTTATGCACTTGAGTTAATGGCTGATAAGGATATTGGTTGTGTAGCAGTGCTTGAGGAAGGTAGAGTAGTTGGGCTTTTTACTGAAAGAGATTATGCGAGAAAGGTTATTTTAAGAGGACGTTCCTCAAAAGAGACAACTGTAGATAAACTTATGAGTACTGATATCTTATATGTTACACCTGATGAAAGAGTAGATAACTGTATGGCTTTAATGACCACTAAAAAGACAAGGTATCTTTTGGTTTTGGATGGTGATAAGTTGATGGGTATTATTTCTATAGGTGATGTTTTAGCGCAAGTAATTAGTGATTGCAAATTTACTGTTAGAGAATTGGAGAAATATATATCAGGGGATTTTGGTAGTTAGATTGTAGAATTAATGCTTGTCTTTAGCTTTTGGGTGAGCTTTGTCATAAACCTCAAGTAATTTTGAAAGGTTAAGATGGATATATTTCTCAGTAGTTGAAAGGCTTGAATGACCTAGTAGTTCTTGTATAGTTCTAAGATCAGCCCCATTTTCAAGTAGGTGTGTGGCAAAGGTATGTCTTAGGCTGTGCGGTGAAAAAACAATTGGTAAACCTGATAGTTTTAAGTAGCGTTCTAATATTCTTCTAACACTTCTATCAGTTAATCTACCTCCAAACCTATTAATTAATAGACATGGTTCTTTAATCGTTTTTCCTTTGCATATATCTTTTCTTTTTTCTAGATATTCTTTGATGAGATCTAAGTGGTAATCTGATAGTGGGATAATCCTCTCTTTTTTACCTTTACCTAAAACCCTTAAACGCTTACCTTGGAAATCAATATCACTTAAATTTAAACTGCATAATTCACTAACCCTAAGACCTGCCGCGTATAATAATTCTAAGATTAATGCATCTCTTATGCCAGATGCACTGTTTTTATTAGGTTTTGAAAGAAGAAGAAATATGTCATCAATATTAAAAACGTTGAAAAGTTTTTGTTCCTTTCTTGGATATCTCAATTGCCTTGCAGGATTTTCTTTTATATAGTTATTTTTAACTAAATATTTAAAAAATGACTTTAAAGAAGAGATATGCCTTTCTATTGTGCTTTTTGAGTAATTTTTATCATAAAGACTTGCAACAAAGCCTCTAAGAGCTGTAAAATCAATGTTTTGAATTTCATAAAAACCTTCTTTGTTCATAAAGTGCAAAAATATATTTAAATCCTCTCTATAACTTTTAATAGTATGATGACTGTAGTTTTTTTCTTTTTCTAAGTATAGTAGAAATCTTTTGATCAATTCATTTAAGTTCATAGGTAAATTTTAACATAAATCTATATTTTTCTATAAAATCACTTAATTCTTCTAACGCCCTTTTGGAATAAAGTAGTTTTCTTTCTTTTTTATTTTTTACTTTAATCTCTAAAGGGGGTAATAATCCAAAGTGAAAATTTGATGGAGAAAAGCTTTTGCCTTGAAAATTTATATTATAATTACTTAATGCGTGCAAAGCTGTTGGATTTGGTAATTCAAGTGTTTTACTAGCTTCTCTAAATATTATATCAAGAGCTACAATCAAACCAGATGCAATTGACTCAACATACCCTTCTACACCTGATATTTGACCTGCGAAATATATTTTTTTATTATTTTTAACCATAAAATTTTTACTCAATATTTGAGGGCTATTGATATAGGTGTTTCTATGCATGGAGCCAAAGCGTAAAAAAGTAGCGTTTTTTAGAGCCTCAAATATTTTAAAAACCCTTTTTTGCTCACTATAAAGCATTTTTGTTTGGCAGCCTACCAAGTTATATGCAGTTCCTTCTTCATTTTCACGTCTTAGCTGTAGTACTGCAAAGGGGGTTTTATTTTGATATTTTAGACCAACCGGTCTAAAAGGACCGAATAAAAGGGTTTCTTTGCCCCTTTTAGCCATCTCCTCTATTGGCAAACATCCTTCAAAATATCTTGGATTTTCAAATGATTTATAAGTTGTAGTCTTAGCATTTATTAGCTCATTATAGAATATCTCAAATTCTTCTTCTTTAATTGGATAATTCAAGAAATCAGGGTTTCCTTTGTTATATCTACTTGCAAAAAAACACTTATCAAAATCTATGGTTTCGCTTTCAACTATAGGGGATATTGCATCATAAAAATACAAATTATCCCCAAATTTTAATGATATATCATCTGCAAGTTTATTTGAGGTTAACGGACCTGTTGCAATAACTATATAATCTCCTTCTATATCGTCAATAGATTCTACTTCCTTTTCAATAATCTTAATATTTTTTAATGATTTTAATATATTTGTAATTTTTTTAGAAAATTTAAGCCTATCCACTGATAATGAATTTCCAGCAGGAACTGCTGTTTCATAAGATGTTTTAATTATAATTGAATTAAGTAACTTTAACTCTTCTTTTAACAAACCTGAAGATGTTGAAAGGGAAGTAGATTTAAGCGAATTTGAACATACTAATTCTGCCAAATAGGGTGTTTTATGGGCTTCTGTTTGTTTAGACGGCCTCATCTCATATAAATACACCATAAAGCCCCTTAAAGCTAATTGATATGCACATTCTGAGCCAGCGAGACCACCGCCTATTATTGATATACTTTTTTTCACTTAGTTGTTTTTGCGTTTTCTTTTGTTGTTATGGTATTGTCAACAATGATTGCAGATTTAGTGTTCTTACACTCTGGGTATTTAGAACAGGCAAAAAAAGTGCCTCTTTTACTTCTCTTTACTATCATTTTTGAACCGCATTTATCGCAGGTTATGTCATCTATTTCTAAGATCTTAGGCACTATTTTATTATTATTTACCTCAATTTGAGTAGTGAACTTACAATTTGGATAGTTTGAACATGCAACAAACATGCCGTTTTTGCCACTTTTAACTATTAAACCTCCACCACATTGTGGGCACTTGTAATCTAATGGTTCGTTTTGATTTATAATAATTATTTCGTTTTCTTCATTTCTTATAAAATTTTTAATATTCTTACATTCAGGATAATTTGAACAAGCAAGAAATTCACCACCCCTACTCTTTTTTATTACAAATTCCGCTCCACACTTTTCACAAAAAATACCACTTAAGTCATCTTTTTTTTCATAAAGTTCTATATTTCCAGACTCATCCCTTTTAAAATCTGATGTATAGGTGCAGTTAGGATAATTGCTGCAAGCAATGAAAAGACCCTTTTTGCCATATTTAAAGGTTAAAGACTCTCCGCACTTTGGACATTTTTTGTCAACAACTAGATTTTTTATAAAGTTTTTATTGGCATTTTCAAGCTCTTGGTTAAAGCCTTTGTAAAAATTTTCTATAATCTCTTTCCAATTGTACTTACCTTCTTCTATTTCGTCTAAAAAATTTTCCATCCTTGCAGTAAAATTTATATCAAATATATTAGGAAAATTAATAGTCAAGATGTGATTAACTAATCTTCCCAATTCTGTAGGATAAAAATATTTCTTTTTAATTTCTACATAATTTCTTTCTATGATTGTACTTACAATATTTGCATATGTTGAAGGCCTTCCTATTCCTTTGTCCTCTAATTCTTTAATTAACGTAGCATATGTATATCTTGCAGGTGGTTGTGTAAAGTGTTGTTTTGCCTCAATATCTTTTAATACTAAGGCTACTCCTTTTTGAAGATTTTCTATCTGTAAAAAAGTTTTATTCTCTTTTTCTGTGCCTGTTAATTTTTCAAAACCATCAAAGATGCATTTTCTAGCAGATGTTATAAAAGTATAATTTTTAGCCTTTATATTGATTTCTATTGTTTTATATTGAGCCTCTTTCATTTGTGATGCAATAAATGTCTCCCATATAAGGGTATATAATTTGTGATGGTCATTATCTAGATATTTTTTTAATTTATCAGGTGTTTTCTCGATATATGTCGGTCTAATAGCTTCATGGGCGTCTTGTATATTTGATTTTTTATTTTTTTTCTGTTTATATGTTCCTACATAATTAGATCCAAAAGTGTTTTCTATAAAATTTGTTGCTTTTTTTATAGCAACAGGTGAAATCCTTGTTGAATCTGTTCTCATATATGTTATTAAACCAACTGGTCCTTCACTGCCTATTTCAATACCCTCATATAGTCTTTGAGCGAAAAGCATTGTTTTTTTTGCGCTAAAACCAAAGCGTTTATAAGCCTCTTGTTGTAACGTTGAAGTTATAAGTGGGTTTGGCGGATTCTTTTTACTTATTTTTTCTTTTAAACTATCTATTATAAATTGCTCTTTTTTTAATTCCTTTTTTATTTTTTCAGCTTCTGCTTTATTTTTTATATTAGCCTTTTTACCATTTACTTTTACTAGTTTTGCATCAAATAAAAAATCGTCTTTGAGTAATTTAGCAGTGATACTCCAGTATTCTTTTGGTTTGAAATCTTCGATTTCTTTTTCTCTTTCACAAATAAGCCTAAGAGCAGATGTTTGAACCCTGCCAGCAGATAAGCCGTATTTTAAAGGCTTCCACAGTAAAGGCGAAATAAGGTAGCCTACTAGCCTATCTAGTATACGCCTTGATTTTTGTGAATCTATTTTTCTAAGGTCTAACTTACCTGGGTTTTCTAGACCTTTAAGTATACCTTCCTTTGTTATTTCGTTAAAAAGCACTCTGTATACATTGTTTTTATTTTTATAAAGCTCTTCATAGAGATGCCAAGCGATAGCCTCGCCTTCCCTGTCTGGGTCACTTGCTAAATAGATATTATCAGCATTTATTGAAGCCTTCTTTATGGCATCGACTATTTTCTTTTTACCAGGGAGATACCTATATGTTGGTTTAAATTCATTTTCTATGTCTATGCCTAGATCTTTTTTGGGCAAATCTTTTATATGACCCATGCTTGCTATTATTTCATAATTACTGTCTAGGTATTTTTTTAAAGTTTTGGCCTTTGTTGGTGATTCAACTATAATAATATTCTTCATTAGTGTAATATATTGTCATTGTATTGTTTATTTTTAAATATATGTGAATTTTCTTCTATAAGGACTACCATTACTATTTGTTTAATTTGGTTTATATTAATATTATTGTCATCTAGTTCATCTATTTTCTCTAAGACTTGCTCCATAGTGATGACATCAATTAGGCCTGAAAAAAGCAACTTTTGAAGATAAAGTCGTGCGTTATTTGATAACTTTATTTTTTCATGAGTAGTAAAATATCTAATACCCGTTGTATTATTATTAAAATTAAAAATCGATAATGTTTGCCTAATCTCATAGTCTTCGAAGCCACTTGAAGATAGTACCTCTACTACATCGTTTTCTTTTATTTTTTCATTATTTTCAATAAAGTCGATAATGAGATGCAAGGCTATAGCAATCTTGCTCATATATTCTCCTTTATACAGTATTTATTATTTGAACCCTCGTATATAAGGTTATCTAACTCCATTGAAACTATTTCAGAGATAATCTCTGAGGGTTCACTGTCTAGCAATTCTATTATTTCATCTATACTACGTGGTTCCATTTCAATGAGCCTATAAATTCTTTCACTTTTTTTTGAGTTAAAATGTATAATATTATCCTTCCCTTTTTTGTCAACAACTTTTGATATATTGGTCAAATATGGAAATTCTTCTATTATATCTAAATAATTTTCTGTTAATTTTGCACCTTCTTTTATCAGCTTGTTTGTTCCATTATTATAACTATAGGGGGTGTTGGGAACTGCAAATATTTCTCTATTTTGATTAATACCAAGATTTGCTGTAATAAGGGAGCCGCTTTTAGGCGAGGCCTCAACAACACAAATGCCTATTGACAATCCACTTATAATCCTGTTTCTCTTTGGAAAATTAAAGGGTTTGGGTGATGTAGCCAGTGGAAATTCCGTTATAATCAATCCTTTTTCTATTAATTTGTTTATATATTTTTTATGTTGTGTTGGATAGATATTGTTCAAACCACTACCTAAGACGGCAATAGTTGAGCCTTTGGAGATAGCCCCTAGATGCGCTGATATATCAATACCGTAAGCTAAACCACTTGTTATTATAAAATCATTTTCCGCTAGTTTTGATGCCAAATTATATGCAAACTCCCTTCCGCTTTTACTTGCCTTTCTTGAGCCAACAATTGCTATAGAATGTTTCTTAAAATTCTCTACATTACCTAAAACGTATAATAAAGAGGGCGGATCATATATCTCTTTTAATAGTTGTGGATATATATTATCTTCTAGGGTAATGATAGAGCCTCCCATATTAGCTATTTTTTCTATCTCTTTATAGGCCTCACATTTATTTATATTATTTATTTTATTTATATCATTATCATTAAAGCCTAAAACCTTTAGCTGTGATTTCTCTGTACTAAAAACTGACTCAATTGTTTTATATTTCTCAACAAATTTTTTTATCTTTCTACTGCTTATGCCTTTTATAGCTGTTAAAGATAGGTAGCTTGCAATTTTTTCTATATTTTTAGTCATATCTTTGTTATTATTAAAGCATAAAACTTTGCCTGTTGCAATTTATGGTAATAAATAATTTATTTAAAAAATTGCCAAAAGTTGATGAATTGTTAGCTTATTTTGATAATTCCTATAGAATAAGACCATTAAAATATTCTATCAATTGTGTATTAAATGCTTATAGGAATAGGATAAAAAATAATCAGATTAAAAATATTTTAGTTAATAAAATAGTTGATGAAATAATAATTAAATATAAGAATTTGTATAAAGGCACTTTACAGAAGGTTATCAATGCAACAGGGGTTATAATTCATACAAACCTAGGAAGGTCTCCTTTTTCAAGGGATGATATAATTAATAATCTAGATATATTATCAGGATATTCTAATCTTGAATTTAATTTAGATGAGGCTGAAAGAGGTAATAGATATAAACATCTAAGAGAGTATTTAAGAATATTAACAGGAAAAGAATCTTCTCTTATTGTAAATAATAATGCTGCAGCTGTTTTTCTTATACTTAATACACTTAGTTTCAATAAGGAGGTATTGGTATCAAGGGGAGAACTAGTGGAGATTGGTGGCTCTTTTAGGATTCCCGATGTTATTGCAAGATCTGGTGCTATTATAAAAGAAGTTGGCACAACTAATAAGACAAAAATAAGTGATTATATCCAAGGAATTAATGAAAATACCGCTATACTCTTAAAGGTGCATAAGAGTAATTATAAAATTATAGGTTTTACAGAAGAGGTAGCCCCAGGTTTGATACCTAGTATTGCGACTAAACATAATCTCTTTTCTTATTTTGATTTAGGCAGTGGAGTTTTAGATAGAGATATATGTGATGAATTTGAAGAGCCCTCTCTCTCTGATAGATATATTAAAGATTTTGATCTGGTTAGTTTTTCAGGTGATAAGTTGTTAGGGGGGGTACAATCTGGTATTATTGCTGGAAGAGAAGATTTAATAAGGCTACTTATGAAAAATCCATTATTAAGGATGCTTAGGGTTGATAAAACAACCATAGCTATTTTGCAAGAGACACTAAAGCATTATATATTTGAGGAATCTCATAAAATACCTATTATTGATATGATAAAAAATAGAACTAAAAAATCTTACGAGCTTTCATCTAGATTAAAGGATTTAATTGATAAAAGCTTAGAAAACTATCTTTTAGAGTCTAACATAGTTGAGGATAAGGCATATATAGGTGGTGGGAGTTGCCCTGGGAAACCTATAAATGTATTTGCGCTAGCTCTTTCATTTAAAAATATAAGACCTCAAGAAGTAAAACATAGACTACTTAAATGTGATAGCCCTGTTTTAACAAGGATAAATAAAGAACGTCTAATATTGAATGTTGTTACACTAGATGAAAAAGACTATCAATTAATAGTAGAAGCTCTTAAATTATGCGTTATATTATAGTGGGCACAGCCGGTCATATTGACCATGGAAAAACAAAGCTTGTCGAAAAACTTACAGGTATAAATCCTTCTAGATTAAAAGAGGAACACGCAAGAGAAATTACCCTGGATTTAGGCTTTGCATATCTAGATGCAGATGATCTATCTATATCATTTGTTGATGTCCCTGGCCATGAAAAGCTAATTAAAAATATGATAGCTGGATCTATGGGCTTTAATATTTGCCTCTTTGCTGTTGATGCTAGAGAAAAGATAAAGGCGCAAACTGTGGAGCATGCAAATATTATAGAGTTTTTGGGGGTAAAAAGCATCATAGTTGCAGTAACAAAAGCAGATCTATTAGATGAAGAAAGCTTAAAGCAGTCGGTAGATGAAATTAAAAGTTTTTTTGAAAAATATAATTTTGATGAAATGAATATAATTCCTGTCTCAATATATAATCCTAAACAGATAGAGCTGTTAAAATCAATACTTATTGAAGTTGCAAAAAAATATAGACTAAAAAAGCTTTATGATAGGTTCTTAATGCATATTGATAGAAGATTTACTATTAAGGGTTTTGGTGTTGTTGTAACAGGGAGTGCGCTATCAGGCAAAGTAAACAAAAATGACAAATTAGAACATTTTCCAAGCCTTAAAAAAATAATCATAAAAAACTTACAAGTCCATGGAAAAAACTGCTTGTCAGTTGAGACAGGTGCAAGGGTTGCAATGAATATTGATGGTATAACTGTTAAAGAATTAAAAAGGGGTGATACAATAGCGACACCTAATTCCCTTGCCCTTACAAATCAATTTTATGCTAAAATAAAGGCATTTAATAATTTACCTATTGATATAAATATAAAACATAATAAGTTTTATCCACTTTTTATTGGCACAAGCCATTTTATGGGTAAGTTCGTTTTTATGGATAAAAGGGAAATAAGTAAGGGGGATGAAGCCTTTGCAAAGATATATCTCGATGGAAATTATGCCCCTTTTGTTATGGAACCTTTGATAATAAGGGGTGGTTCACCACAAGTTTCAATTGGTGGGGGTATTATTCTCTCAACAAGGAAGTATATTGATGAAAAAGAAAAGCTTATAAAGCTTTTAAATCTTATTGATAAAGAGCGCTACGATGAGTTTTTAAGGTTATTAGTAGAAGGGCGTCTATCAATAAAACCCCCTCTTCCAATGCAGTTTTTGCCATTAGGAGATAGATATTTAGAAAATATTGCAAAATCAAATGGGCTAGAGATTGTTGATAATTATATTATTAATCAATCTAGGTTAAATAAATTAAAGGAAGATATTATAAAAAATCTTAAAGCTAGAGAAAGTTCAAAACTTTCTGATGTTAGAAAAGCCTATATTGAATTGCCTGAGAAGCACCAGAAAAGTTTTGAGAAAGATTTAATAGAGAAGATGAGGTCCTTAGGTTATTTTTTAAAGGGTGATACAATAACAAAGAATAGCGAAAGTTTGTTCGAAAAAAAGGCCTATGAAGTATTAAGGCTTCTGCAGAGAGACATAAATTTTAGCAATAGTGCTCTTATTAGCAAAAAGCTCAATATAGATGAGGAGATGGTAGAGAAGTATTTGAAATATCTATTAAATAGGCAATTGATTGTTAAGCTTGATGATAGGAATTATATTGCTAAAGATATTTTAAAAAAATATTTAGATAAGATGGAGAAGCTTGCAAAGAAATATGGTTATGTTGATGTCAAAATATTGAAGAATAATTTCACATTATCAAGAAAATTTTTAATAGGCTTGTTAGAACAACTTGACAAAAATCCAATGTATATAAATAGAGATAATAAAAGATATCTTAAAAAATTGTAAAATATTTGTTCAAGCTTATTCAATCCTATAATCTAACTTGACATAAGAGAGTAATGGTGTAATAATTTTTAAAATCAGATATATAGTTTAAGATATGAAAATTAAATATATATTTATCATATTTTTTCTTTTTTGTTTATTACGGCCCTTGTTAGTATTGGGTCAGATCCATTATATTCCAAATGACCCCTATTTTAAATATCAAACCTACCTACACAATGAATATAATAATATGGAGGATCTTGGTTATTTACCATATTACAATTATTTTAAAGAGCATAAGAAGGAGATATTAGATAAATATAAAACAATAAAAGGGAATCTCCCTGTATTGGCTATTATCGATAGCGATTATGATCCCTTTGATGAAGATATAAGTAATAGATTATGGAAAAATTCAGATGAAGTGCCCTATAATGGTGTAGATGATGATGGCAATGGATGGGTTGATGATTATATGGTAATGAATTTTATAAATCAAAATGTTTATAGAGTATCAGGTGGTAGATCTGAAACTATAGAAGAATTAGGCTCAAGCTTATATGGGACAGTATATCCTCCCCAAGGCATATTCATGAGTAATCCAAATTATCATGGTCACTATATGGCACTTTTGGCAGGTGCTGAACAAGATAATAATATAGGTTATCACGGTATATTGCCGAAAGAGGTAAAAATACTTACCATAACAGTTGGTCACAAAGAAAACCCTAATGTAACAGCAAATAATATAGCAATAAGGGACGGTCTTGATTATATTGTTGATATGAAGTCAAAGGGTCTAATTAATACTGTAGCAGTTAATATGAGTTTTGGCACAGCTTTCCCATCAGAAAATTATTTTGGGTATGATGTTACCTTTGGAAAGGGTGCTTTTGAGGAAAAGTTAGAACAGCTTAACAGTTCAGGTATTAACTATATAGTGGCAGCTGGTAATGAGGCTCACGATATTGATATATATTCTTCTTATCCAGCAGCATTTAATCAACCCAATGGTATAGTTGTTGGTGCAGCAGCTAATTATAATGCAATTAGAGCATGGTCATCAAATTATGGAAGGAATACCGTTGATATATTTACAGTTGCAGAAAAAGAAGAAGAGTTATTTGAATATAACTATAAAACAACTAAAGGATTTTATTTAACAATAGATGATGACATAAATTCTTCTTCATCAGCTACCGCAATAACTTCTGCTGTCTATACTGTAGCAAGTCTTTTGTATCCAGAGTGTAATAATTTGCAATTAAAGCAGCTTATACTCGATAGCTATATGGATAAGGAAAATCTCTATGGATTGACAAAAGCATATAACAGGGTTACCCATGATGGCATTACCCGCCTATCTGGGGAAGGCAGAAATGAGTTGGGTAATCTTATAGGGCTAATTACAAAAGATGTTGAGACAGGTGAACAGAACTACCATTTGAATGTTGAATTGCGCAAAAAAATCTGCGGCAGATAAACCATAAAGTATATCTCTTATTAAACATACTACTTATATATTTTTAAATAATTTAAAAAATTTATGGTGTTTATTATGTCATGTTAATTGTATGCAAGTACAATTAACAGTTTAGTATAAAATTATAGTTGTTTATTAGTTACATTTAACATCAGCCCAGTCAGAATTAGCTCTTTCAAAATCTTCTCTAGCCTTTTCACATGCCCCTAATTCATAATATGCTCTACCTCTATAGTAATATGCATCTGCACTACTATTACCCATATATATAGCTTGGTTTAGTAGTTCAAGGGCATACTCATAATCCCCCAAATTGAAATAAATTTCACCCAGAAGCAAATAAAAATCACCTGTCTTAAAACCGTCAATATTATTTCCAGCATATTCTAACAGGTTTTTTGCTTCATTGAGCATTCCAAGATCATAGTAAATGTTTGCTAGCTCTTCTATTGCTTCTTTATTTTTAGGATCAATATCTAGAAGTATTTCTTCATATATCTCAATTGCCTCATTTCTACCTACTAGTTCTGCCTTATCAAGCATTAATTCGAGTTCATAATCATTTATTAACTGCGCAGCATTTTCATATTGTGGATTTTTTAACATATTATCTAGTTTATTTACTAATTCATCGTATTGGTTAACAATGACATCATTATCAACACCTAGCTCTTTATTTACTGATATTATTTTCTCATATACATTAATGTAGGGCTCTAGATAGCTTATATCATTAATTAGAAAATTGTTATCTAAAACATCTAAAGCCCTTTCATAATAAACGATAGCCATATCCTTATCATTAAAATAACTATTTTGGTATAGATCGCCAACAGCTATTAATATATCAATAAAATTGGGATCTAAACTTAAGATCTCTCTATAATTTTGCATTAGATTATTTAGCCTGCCCTCATTTTCATAAAATATTGCCATGCAGTAAAGCATTGAGATATCATCTAGCACGCTAGGATTAATATATTGTGCAGGATATATTAAGTCTGTCTCCATGTTTATACTGTAATCTTCACTACAATATTTTTGCCTTTCTTCTAGACGTATTAGATATTCTGCTTCTTCATCAAGGGCAAAGAGGCTGTGAAAATTAAGCAACATAAATATTATTATTAAAGATGAATACTTTAAAATAATAAATTTTTTAGACATAATTAACCCTCGATATATAATAAATTATATTAAAATAAAAAAGTTATTAAATCAATGAAAGGTGTAATAAAGGTAAATATTTTACATATTTTTAATATAATAATTAATTATAATTAGTAAGAGAAAGTTTCAACATCTTTAGGTAATTCTTTTTCGAATGTAGCCTCGCTTATAGGTTTATTAATTTCAATATTATCAAAGGTTATTTCAGTATTATTTCCCTGTTCATCAATGCTTTTTATTTTTTTTACAATATTTCCATTCAGTGTTAATTCTATATATTGAAGACCAATATTCTCCTTGGGATATAATTTATATCTGTTTTCATCCATTACTACAATAAAAAAGATATCATTAATGCTCTCTGGCTCCATTAAGAGCTTAAATATTAATTTTTCAGTTCCTAGGGTATTGCTACTTTGTTTAATAAGCTGATTGTTCATAGAATCATAAATTGTTAAGCTATCTTTTGTAAATAGATAAAATTGCGCATAGGGCTTACTATAATCCCACAAAATTTTTTCCCCTTTAATTAGATAAAGTTTGCCAAAATATGTATCCTCTCCAACGTTTTTAAGAAAGGTTTTTTGTTTAAAATCAGCTTTTAGAGTATTTATTTGAATTAATGTGTTTATTAGTTTTTTTTCTTGTGCATATAAGCCCGAAGTTATTAAAATTAAGAAAAAGCATATTAATTTTTTCATATCATCATTCCATAATACTTGCCATTAAGTTTTATTTATATTAGAATTTAAATATAAATCAAATATTAATATGAGGCAAGTGATTATGAAAAAGTTTTATCTTTTAATATTTTTAGTTTTTATTTGTTTCATATCAACAAACAAAGCTAATAGTGATGAAACAAAAGAATATGTTGATGAGATTGTTGATGACCTCGTTGTTTACAGATCTTATATAGATGGTTTTAAATACCTAACAGAAAGGGAGAAACTATTTGCATATTATATGACAAAAGCCTCTATTGCTGGTAGGGATATATTTTTTGATCAAATGCATGAATACGCCATAGACATTAGAGATATACTAAGTGAGATACTTTTGCATAGTGAAGGGATCGATCAAAATATTGTTAAGAATATAAAACATTATCTATATCTTATATGGAATTTTGGTTGCAACTATGATTTGGGCACAGATTTTTCAAAAATAGTTCCAAGGTTTACACAAGGTGAACTCCAGACTGCAGCTGGTATTGCAGTGAAAAATGGGGCATCTATTGATGTAAAAGCTTTAAAAGATTATGAGAATATTATATTTAATAAAGATTTTGAGCCCTATTTGGTTGTAAATAATAGTATTGAGGAGAGTGCTGTAAATTTTTATATAGGGGATATTACAACAAATGAAGTTATAGATTATTACAATAATTATAACAAACCTGTTCATAGGGATAGTAATGGAAACATATTAGGTGAGATTGGTTTAAATACAAAGCTTGTAAAGGGGTATGCAGGTCTTTTTAGATCAAGAAAGATCTTAAGAGAGCAATATCCCCATGAGCTTTATCCTAATAAAATTAATAAAATTATCTATTATTTAAATAAGGCATTGAAATATGGGACAGATAACCAAAAAGGCTATTTAAATCATTTAATTAATTACTTGAGGACAGGGGATGTTTATTATTGGCATTTATTTAATAGAGAATGGCTAGCTGATAATCCTGTTGTTGATTTTATGTTAGGTTTTGTGGAGGTTTATCAAGATCCACTAAATAGAAAGGGATCATATGAGGGAATTGTTAATTATATAGATAAGGAAGAAACAGAGAGGCAGAAAATAATAGCTGAGAATGTTCAATATTACGAGAATAATGCGCCTTGGGATGAAGCATATAAGAAACAGTGGGAGAATGTACCAGTTGCAAAATCAATTGACGTTATTGTAGAGACAGGGGATGCACAAACGTGCTGTATTAGTGGTATAATTTTGCCTAACGAAGCTTATCTGCGAGATAATTATGGATCAAAAGCTGTTCAAATTGTAAATACAACAGATGCGATAAATAAGGGCTATGATAAATCTTTTGG
>JAXHVM010000006.1 GCA_034189185.1 Deferribacterota bacterium | reverse complement strand
GCATTTAAATGAATATATGAAGAGGTATAAAAGTGGGGATAACAAAAAAATATTCATATTATGTTATGGCTTTTGCAGGTCTTGGTGGTTTTTTATATGGTTTTGATGTCGGTGTTATAAGTGGAGCATTAGTTTTTATTGAAAAAGACTTAGGCTTAAATGAAAGTCAAATTTCATTAATTGTGGCTGCTGTATTAGGTGGTGGAGCAGCTGCTACATTAATAACTGGCCCATTGGCAGATATAATAGGTAGGAAAGTAATGATCATTATTTCTGGTATCCTCTTTATATTGGGCATATACTTAACGGTAATAGCAGATTCATATAGCGAAATAATGTTAGGTAGGCTAATTCAGGGATTAGGGGTTGGTATAATTACAATTGTTCTACCTTTATATTTAGCAGAGACAACCCCAGCTTATTTAAGGGGAAGAGGGGTAACACTTTTTCAGTTGTTTCTAACTGCAGGTATTTTAATAGCTGCCCTATCTGATACTCTTTTTCATAAGTCTGGCAATTGGCGAGCCATGTTTGGTATTGCACTAATACCTGGTACAATATTTTTTATAGGTTCTCTTTTTTTGATTAAATCTCCGCGTTGGTTATTTAAGAAAGGTTTTAAAGATAAGGCTTTAAATGTGTTATTGAGGATAACAGATGATGAAGAAGCTAGAAGAAGTTATAATGAACTAATAGAGCTTGAAGATAGAGAAAAAGACTTTTCATTTAATATAAAGAATCTAAGAGAGAAATTTTATATCTTACCATTTATTTTGGCTTTATCTGTAGGAATTTTAAATCAGGCTGTGGGTATCAATTCCATATTACAATTTAGCACATATATTATTAAACAAACAGGTGTTCCTTCAGTCTATGTTGCAATGATGGGTACAGTCAGTATAACGCTTATGAATTTTATTATAACAATTATCGCTTTTTTATTAATTGATAAAATTGGCAGGCGTCCTCTTTTGACAATAGGGACATTTGGTTGTATGCTCTCTTTATTTTTTGTGGGTTTAGTTCTATTATTGGCTAAGCCCTCTAATCTTCAGGGATATTTAACTATATTTGGATTAATAGTATATATTTCTTTTTTTGCTATTGGACCTGGTGTTGTTGTTTGGCTTGCAGTTTCAGAAATACTTCCTTTAAAGATAAGGAGTATCTCGATGTCAATAGCCTTGTTTGCAAATTCATTAACATCAGCTATATTGGCTGCTATTTTTTTGGATTTAACTAAATTTATAGGATATGCTGGGCCATTTTTCTTATGTGGTTTTTTTGCGCTTCTTTATTTCTTGATAACATTTTTATATTTACCAGAATCTAAGGGGATGACCTTAGAAGAGGTTGAGGTTTATTGGAAGGATAGGTGTTAGGTAATGAATAGTATATTTATAGGTATAGATGGTGGAGCTAGTAAGACAGATTTATTAATAGAGGATGAAGATGGCAGAGAATTATTTTATACTCAAACAGGTCCCTCTAATATAAGTTTGTCTCCTGATAGTGCTTGGAAGGAGATTCTAAAAGGTATAAATATATTTTTTTTACAATATAAATTAGATGTGGATAGTTTAAACATTTATGCCGGTATGGGGCTAGCAGGTCTAGAGAATAGGCATGCTCTCAAAGCTTTTCTTAGAAATGCCCATAATTTTCCCTTTAAAAAATTAATTGTCGAATCTGATGCATATACAGCCTGCCTAGGAGCACATTTAGGTAAAGATGGTATTGCAGTTATTGTAGGAACAGGGTCAGTTGCAGTTGCCATTTGCAAAGGAAAAACATATAGAGTAGGGGGATGGGGTTTCCTGGTTAGTGATGAAGGTTCAGGCGCCTGGATAGGGCTTACTGCTATAAAAAAGTTTTTATACTATTATGATGGAAGGATTAATTATTCACCACTATTTGATGCTTTGTTCAAATGTTTTGATGAAAGGGTAGAAAATATTGTATCGTGGAGTGAGCGTGCTAAATCTACTGATTATGCTAAGTTTGCTAAATTAGTTGTAGAACAAGCAAATAAGAGTGAGCCTATAGCTTTAAGTATTTTATTTGATGCGGCAAATAAAATAAATTTGCTAATTGAAGATTTAGATAAAAAAATTGGGGCAAACTCCCTAGATATTGCATTAATTGGTAGTATAGCCCCTTTTTTAAAAGGCTTTATAAGTGATAATTATAAAAATAGATTAATTAACCCAAAGAGCCCACCAGTAAAGGGTGCTATATATATGATAAGGGATAGTTTAAATAAAGGGTGGTGTTTATGAAAAAAATGATAAATGAAATTAAGGAGATACCCTATGTTATTGAGAGGCAATTAAGAGAATATAGAAGTCTAATTATGAATATTGTAGATAAAATAAAGCAAAGTGATTTTAAGTTTATCACTGTTTTAGGAAGGGGAAGCTCTGATAATATTGGTTTATTCTTAAAATATCTCTTTGAAATAAATATGGGAATCCCTGTTATTCAGGCAACTCCATCAGTTATTACATTGTATAAAAGTAAATTAAATCTAAAGGAGTCATTACTTATAACTATATCCCAATCTGGGCAAAGTAGTGATCTATATAAGTTTGTGGAGTTTGCTAATGATTTAGGGGCAACAACAATTACTATAACAAATGATCAAAATTCCCCAATTGCTAATATATCTAATTATTTAATACCTATGTTTGCAGGTAGTGAAAAAGCTGTAGCAGCAACAAAAACCTTTGTGGCCTCATCATTTGCTTCTCTATATTTAAACTATACCATGAGAGCTGACAATAAACATATTGAAAAATTATACAGCCTTCCTGATGTAATAAGTGATGTAATAGAAATGAAAATAGATGATTCTTTTATTGAATTAACTAAAATCAAAAATGCCTATGTTATTGGAAGAGGGTATTTACTCCCCTTTGCACTAGAGGCAGCACTTAAGCTAAAAGAGGTATGTAATATACATGGAGAAGGGTATTCTGCGAGTGAATTACTTCATGGTCCACTAGCTTTAATTGGCAAAGACTTTCCTATTATCTATTTTTGTGTGGATGATGCTACAAAAGAACAAACTAAAAAAACTATTGAATATGTTAATAAAATAAAACCTTTAGCTTACATGCTGACTACTTCAAGGGATTCTTTTCAGGTTGATGAAAAATACTCGCATATATTAAAGAGTGTAAATGAGCCTGAAGTTGACCCGTTGATATTAATTACATTTTTCTACAGAATAGTTTATAAAATTGCAGTTGAAAAAGGGTTAGATCCTGATAATCCACCTTTTATAACAAAAGTTACAAATACGTTATAGTTAATGTATAAGAGATTTTAATATTATGTTTATAAATAAGCTATATATTTTAATAATTTTTTTAATCTTTGGGTTAAATTTAACAGGGTATTGTGAAGTGGCTATAATACCACAGCCAAGAAGTATTAAATATACTAATAAAAGTTTTGAGTTTAATGAAAATACAAAAATTATATATAAAGATATAGATAAGGATGTAGCACAATATGCCTCATCAATATTGTCCAGATCTACTGGTTATCCATTACAATTAAGTGGTGAAGGCAAGCAATTAGATAATTGTTTAATATTTAAAAAAATAAATGATAGTAATTTGGGTAAAGAGGGATATAGGTTAGATGTCTATAATAATTACATTATGGTCTCTGCAAATACTGATAACGGTTTATTTTATGGATTTCAATCACTGCTTCAGTTATTGCCGGCAAAAGTATACTCTAGTAATGTGCAAAATAGTGTTCGTTGGATTGTCCCAGGGGTAAATATTGTTGATAAGCCACATTTTAAATGGCGCGCAATGCATCTTGATGTTAGTAGACATTTTATGCCCATTGAATTTGTGAAAAAGTTTATTGATCTATTGGCAATTCATAAATTTAATAGGTTTCACTGGCATCTAACAGATGATCAGGGTTGGAGGATTGAGATTAAGAAATACCCTAGATTAACTGAAGTTGGTGCATGGAGGGATGGCACCCTTATAGGTTTAAATACTCAGCCTGAAAGTGAGAAAAAGTATGATGGAATAGTGCATGGTGGCTATTATACACAAGATGAGATAAAGGAGGTAGTGCAATATGCAAGAAAGAGGCATATAGATATCATGCCTGAGATTGAAATGCCAGGGCATGCTCAAGCAGCAATAGCTTCATATCCTGAATTAGGATGCACAGGTAAAAATCCAGGTGTTAAGAAGGATTGGGGAGGTAGTAAATATATATTTTGTGCAGATGAAAACACTATAAATTTTATAGAAAATGTACTAGATGAGGTTTTAGAGCTATTCCCTAGCAAATATATACATGTTGGTGGTGATGAGGTTTCAACTGGTCATTGGGTTAATGGTGAGCGTGTAAAAGTTACTATGGAGAGATATAATCTTAAAGATATGTATGAGGTGTATGGTTGGTTTATGGGGCGTATTAATAGGTATTTGAAATCAAATAAAAGAACTATGGTAGCTTGGGATGAGATTATTGAGGGTGGTATACCTGATGAAGCTGTTGTTATGTCTTGGAGAGGAAATACAGGTGCAATACAGGCGGCAAATATGGGTTTTTACACTGTTAATGCAGATAGTAACTATACCTATTTTGATAAATATCAATCAGAATCAGGTAGTGAACCACTGGCAATTGGGGGCTTAATTACTCTGGAGGATGTTTTTAATTTTAATCCAGTTCCAAGTGAATTAAGTTTTAACAATAGAAAGTTTATATTAGGTGCACAAGGCCAACTTTGGACTGAATATATGCCAAACCCAGATCACGTTGAATATATGGCTTTTCCAAGGGAGTGTGCTTTATCTGAGGTTTTATGGACTTACAAAAATACAAATTTTGATAATTTTGAAAATAGATTAAGGAATCATTTAAAAAGACTAGATACTTTAAATGTTAATTACAGAAGACCTAATTGAATTAGGCTATAAAAAGTGAAAATTAGCCAAACCAACCAGAGACTTTAGATTTGCCAAAGGTTATACCAATATTTTTAGGTTGTAAAAACTCAAACAGACCCCATTTACCAAGCACCCTTCCCCAACCACTTTCCTTAAAACCACCAAAGGGTGTTGTCTGAGACATTTGAGCAAAGGAATTTATCCAAATATTACCATATTTAGCTGAAAAAGCTATGTCTTTAGCGTACTCAATATTTTTTGTCCAGATTTGAAGTACTAGACCTGTTGGATTATTTTCTAGATATCCCTGTATTTCATCCCTTTTAAAAGATTTTATCATTAATAGAGGGTTAAAAAGCTCTTCGTAGATAATCTCATTTACTTCGATAATTGTAGGGCTGTAAAAATAACCGCTAGATTTCTCTCCTGGTGAATTTCCGCCAATAATAATTTTACCACCTTTATTTATTAAGCTTTTAACTTGTTCAATTGTATCATCTAGTTGTTTTTTAGATCTTAATGGCCCCATTCCTGTTAATGGAGAAAGGGGGTCGCCTAGTTTAATCTTTTTTGTTTTTTCTACAAGTGTCCTCACAAAAGAATCGTATATTTCATCCTCTATTAAACAAATACTTGTATTTATACACATTTGTCCCTGTTTCATGAAAGAGGCTGCTATAATATTTTCTGCTGCTTCATCTATTTGAGAATCTGAAAAAACAAGGGCTATATTTATTCCGCTTGTTTCATTTATTATTTTTTTAGGTTTATTTAAATTCTTATACATTTGAGTAAAATTTTTAGTTGAACCAGTATATGATATTATATCAATATCAGATGAAGCTAATAGTGCACCTGTTGTTTCCCCTTTGCCGGTTATTATATTAATAAGTCCTTTTGGGAGGTCTAAATTGTTTAGGTGCTTTGCAAGCTCTAAAATTGATAGGCTTCCTAACTCAGAAGGCTTAACAATGACAGCATTACCAGCTGCTAGGGCACTAGCTACATTAAAAGCAAAAATCATCATTGGAACATTGTATGGTAAGAATATACCAACAACACCATAAGGGTGATATTGAATTATGTTAATTTCATTATTATTTATATAGATGGGTGAGCTTAGATCCTCTAAAATTGATGCATAGTATTTAAAGACACTGTTTGCTAGGGGAATATCTACTAAAAGGCTTTCTTTTAAGGGTTTTCCAATTTCTTTTGTTTCAATCTCTGCTAATTTTTTTAGGTTATTTGTTATTATATCGGCAATTTCATTTAATATAGTTTTTCTATCTTGTAGAGATGTTTTTTCCCATTCTTTTTGGGCGTTTCTAGCATGTTTTAAACAATTTTTAATGTCTTTAGAATCTGCCTCAGATATTTTTGCAATTATCTCATGGGTATAAGGATTTTCGACATTTATATAATTTTTATTATTAACGAATTCACCATTAATATACATATTATTTTCTTGTATCACTCCACTGGTGCTAAACCCCAAAGTTCAAAAGTTCTCTCAAAGACTGGGAACCATGTGGATAATTTATTAAAATCACCCTTTAATTTTATTTTTCCCTGACTATAAGCTACAAAGGGATCATTTTCTCTATTAAAAATCTGTCTCCAAACATTTTTGTTAGCTGAAAATATAAAATCTGCTGATTTATCATTATGACTAATCTCTATAATTTTGCCATTTTTATAATGAAAAGAAATAATTGTGTCATTATCTTTGACAGTTAGTATAGTTGTTAAATTATATTCTTTGCCTAAGCTTTGAGCTTTCTCATCATTGTTTATTATATCAGTAAGGGCATTGATATGTTCTTCTGAGAATAATTTATATTTTTTCTTATTTTTATTCTCATCTTTAGGCTTCTCACTCTTTTCTGCCTTTAAGGAATTACATATAAGATTAAGCTTTGCATTGTTTTCTAATAGATAAATTAGTGAGAAGGCACTTTTAAAATCTTTTCCTGCAGCAACAACACCGTGCCTTTTTAAAACAACTATACTATTTATATCAAAAGCATCTATAACAGGTTTTACATCAACTACTGTTGGTGAATTCTGTGGCACTACCCCAATATTACCTAAATAAAGTTTTTCTTCAAATGTAGGCGTTTCTAATTTATCAAAATAGTTATAAAAATATGAAGTATATGATGGATGAGCATGGATAACTACATTCTTATCCGGTAAATTTTCATAAATACTTAGATGTAGTTTTTTCTCAGTTGTTGGCTCCCCTTTTCCCTCTAAAATGTTACCCTTTTCATCTAACAGTATAATATCATCTTCATTGAGGTATCCCAAATATGCATTATGTGCTGTAATATAGATTTTATTATTTACTTTTATAGAGATATTACCAGATGTTGAAATGACTAGTTCTTTATCATAGAGTTCTTTACCCCAAAAAATTATTTCATTTACAATATTTTTATCTACTTTTTTATCTACCATTTTTTTCTTCCAAATAAATTATTTCTTCTTTTGCCTTCATATATTCTTTACTATAAAATTCTTCTAAAATAGATGTGTGTACTTTGTTTATCTCTACAGCTTTACCCTCTAAAAAATCAATATTAATTTTGTGATTTTTAGCTAATAGATAAAGATAAAGACTACCTGGTATACAACTATAATAGTTATCATTCTTCTCTATAAAGAAAAAAATGATATTGCTAATTTTATTTTTATAAAACAATAGACCTATCATATTATCAGTAATATAAACTACTTTATTATTAATATTTAATCTTTTTGCTACATTTAGGCCTAGAAGTGAAGGCCTCATTTCTGGGATAATAAAGGTTGAATCTTTTGTTGTTTCTATGAAATTATTTGATGGATTTCCCCATATAAGTGATATATTATTTATATCTTTTAATTTCAATTAAGATTACCTGCTAGATCGAATCTTTTAGTTATGAATCTTGAAGGTGTTATATCAAAAGCTGGATAGAAAGAATCTAAATTATTAGGCAAATTGTTGTCATTTACCCACATAAATACCTCTTTTTCTGGGCGCTCTTCTATATTTATATTGTCTATATCTATTTCGCTTGGGTATTGCACAAGTGCATAGAAAGGTATTCCATAGTGCTTTGCTAGGACCGCCAAAGGATAGGTTCCTATTTTATTTATTATGTCACCATTTTTAGTTGATCTATCAGAGCCTGTTATAATGCAGTTTATTAGTTTATTCTCCATTATAATTGCCGCTTGGCTGTCATAGATTAGTTTTGCCGGGATATTTGCTTTTTTAAACTCCCACATAGTTAGCCTTGAGCCTTGTAAATAGGGTCTTGTTTCTGAGACATAGAAAAAAGCATCTTTGCCAATCTCTCTTAATGAATTATAGAGATAAACTAGCTCTCCGCTAACATTACAAATTGTTAGTATTTTTGAAAAATCAGGAAGAATCTGGGCTATTTTTTTTGTACGTTTAATCCTTTTTTCTTCAAAATCCTCTAGCAAAAAATTCACAGCTTCTTTTATATTTTTTATTTTAGAGCAAACTTTTTTTAAAATATTTGATAATAATAAGAAATCAAATGTAGGGCGTGCACTCCTAAATGATTGGGTAACCTTATCAATATCACCTAAAATAGCACAAGTATAAAAAAATAGTAGTACCTGCCCAAAGGCTCTTGTTTTCATTTGAACAAGAACCTTAAGGGCGGTATCTAAAGAATTGACTACTATATATTTTTCCTCAATAGGAAGTAATGTTTCATCTAATACATAAATAGTGTTATCTCTTAGCTTAACTGGCCAAGCTAGGGGAGTATTACTAACCACTAATATCACCTATGATTTCAAATGTTTTATCAACTAGTGCTTTTTCAGCATCGATAAATTTTATGTTTGAAAATCCAAGCTCTCCTGTTATAAGATTATCACTTACTACAAGTATTGCTGCTGCTTTTTTCTGGTATACATTTGCAACTGTTAAAAAAGCACTTGTAACCATATCAACTGCAATTGCTCCTTTATCTATTGCGTCATTAACAAACTCCTTTGTCTCTCTAAGTAGTGCATCAGTTGTCCAAACCATGCCTTTATATGTGTTATCAAATAGTCTTGATAACTTGTCAGTTAATTCTTTATCTGCTTGTGGCACAAAACTATCTTCAACATAGTATTTTGTAACGCCATCACCTCTTAAAGCCTTATCTGCAACAATATAGTCACCTATTTTGATATTTTCTTTTAAAGCACCACAGGAGCCAAGTCTAATTAAATAGTCAATGCCACCTACACATAATAATTCTGTAATCATTGCTGAATCTGGTGCATATAAACCAGCATTCCCTACAGTAATTTTGTTGCCTTTATATTCACCTGTCCAGAAGGTATAGCCAAAGGCGCTAAAATTTTTTACTGGATTTTCTAATTTCTCAAGAGCTAGTTGTATTCTTTGCGGTTGGCCGCTAACAACAGCGATATTTGCAAAATCCCCCTCTTTAAACTGCATAGATTTTAACATATCTTGAGGGCTAACGTGAATAGGTCGTTGCATCATAGTATACCTCTATACAAAGATTTCGTCTTTTATTGCTGCTTGAGCGTGTTTATCAGCTGTTTCCACGTAACATCTTGCAATAAGTCTACATGTGGGATGGTAGTTTTTATTATATAAAACTCTTTGTACCCTACCAGGTTTGCTATAGAATTCTCTATTTGCCCATGCAGCTAGTCGCCCTAAATCCTCTTTACTTAGATATTTAGTAGATACTACAGCGTGTTGAAAGTCCCATTTACTTAGATCCCAATCCTTTATATATTGTTTAAGTTCATCATAAATTGGGATTCCTGGTAAAGGTGTCATAATTTGTAGGGCACTCATATCTGGGTCAATCATATCAATTCTTTCAAATCTTTCTTTTATTTTAGTCTCGTCATCATCAGGGTAACCAACCATCCAGGTAACAACACTCATTATATTATTTTCTCTAAAAAGATTAATAGTCTCAGCAACTTGATCTACTTCAACGTTTTTATGGATCTTTTTTAATGTATCTTCATCAACAGCTTCAAGACCTATAAGTCCACAGACAAAACCAATTTCTCTTAAAGGCTTTAACAAATCTTTATCTCTTAAATGATATGGAGCTCTGCCCATAAAGAAAAAGGGTACTTTTAGATTGCGTTTTTTCATCTCCATAATGAATTCTTCAACCCTTGAGCGATATACATTAAAATCTTCATCCATAATACATATAAATTTTGCACCGTAATTTTTAATAAGTAATTCAAATTCATCTGCTACCTTTTTACCAGAGCGTATACGATATTTTTGCCAATCATTTTTACCTCTTTTATCGTAGTTTGTCCAACCAACACAAAAGGTACAACCGTTTGGGCAACCTCTTGAATGATAGGTTTCTACATATTTTTTTATATAACTAAAACCAACGTATTTATCCATTGGGAATAAGTCATATGCTGGTAAGGGCAAATCATCAAGGTTTTTATATAATGGTCTATATTCAGTTAATTTTACTGAGCCATTATCTTTGTAAGCCAATCCATTAACTGAGGCTATATTTGGATCTTTTTTGCTTAGTTCTTTTGCAAGTTCTGGCATTGTAACTTCTGTTTCTCCAGAGATAACAAAATCATATGATTCTGTTTCTTCTAAAAACTTTTGTGCATTTGCGCCGTAATAAAATCCGCCTACACATATTTTTGTTGCAGGTAGTTTGTCTTTAATAAGTTCTGCTGCTCTTTTATATCTTGGATGAATTGCTGCAACCCCAGTAGTTTGTAAGGCATCCCCCATGTAAACTAGTTCAGGTTTTATTTCATTGATTGAGCTTAACATTCCCTCTTCGTCAATATTTAGTGCTCTACAGTCTAATACATGAATATCGATATCTGGATACCATTCTCTTAGATTAGCAGCTAATTGTGCATGGTTAACATTAATTGCAATATGTTTCCCCCAAGTAACCCATCCACCCATTGGGGGCTGTAAAAAAAGTACCTTCATAGTTTTCCTCCTAGCTTTCTTTGTATAACATTAACTAAATATTATAACATCTATTGTTACTATTTGCAATATCTATAATTATTGAGATATTGCCATATATTGAGATGACTAGTTCTTTATAATAATTAAGTTGACAAATATTTTACAATAGTTTAATAATATATATGTGTATATTTCCTGAAAAAGATAGGTTAATTGATAAAATTATAGATCTTGCCCTAGAAGAAGACGGGCCTGATATTACATCTGAAGCTATTTTTTCACAAAATGATACCACTAGGTATGTTCTATATTCAAAGGCAGCTGGCATTATAGCAGGAATTCAAATTGCTGAGAGAATTTTAAAGAAGATTGACCCAAATAGTTCTTTTGAGATTTTAGCTGAAGATGGAGAACATGTTACAGAGGGTGTTACTATTGCAAATATTTTTGCTAAGACTATACCATTGTTAAAAGCTGAAAGGGTTATTTTAAACTTTATACAAAGAATGTCAGGTATTGCAACAAAAACAGCTGAATTTGTTAAAAAGGTGGAGGGAACAAAGGCTAAGATTTTAGATACAAGAAAGACATCCCCTGGTTTAAGGGTACTTGATAAATATGCTGTTAAGGTTGGTGGAGGGGTAAACCATAGATTTGGTCTATATGATATGGCTATGATTAAAGATAATCATATTGATTGTGCTGGTTCAATTAGGAGTGCTGTTAATATTGTAAAAGAAAAAAGCCCTAATGTTAGGATTGAGGCTGAGGCGAGAACCCTTGATGATGTAAAAGAGCTTATTGAGCTTGATGTTAATATGGTTATGCTTGATAATTTTAAATTAGCTGACATATATAAAGCAGTTGATATTGTTAAAGATAGGGTTTTATTAGAGGCTTCAGGTGGAGTTACCTTGGATACTGTAAGGGATATAGCATTAACAGGCGTTGATTTTATATCTGTAGGGGAGTTAACCCATTCTGTTAAAGCTCTCGATTTGTCTATGAAGGCAGTAGTTTAATATGACAAAAAATGAAGCAAGGCAAGTAATATTAAAAATAAAAGAAGATTTTGGAAATAAGCTTGTAATATTAGGGCACCACTACCAAAGTGATGATATTGTTGAATTATCAGACTATGTTGGGGATTCTCTGGAGCTTGCAAGGCGTGTCACCCATCTAAAAGAGGCAAAAATTATTGTATTTTGTGGTGTACATTTTATGGCAGAGACTGCTGCAATACTAGCTCCTGATAAGGATGTGTATATTCCAGATAAAAATGCTGGTTGTCCACTAGCAGATATGGCTAACATAGATGAAGTGCTTGAGGCATGGGAAGTAATTAGTAAAATTGGGAAAGCTGTTGTGCCAATAACCTATATTAATTCTACTGCATCAATTAAGTCATTTTGTGGTCAAATGGGTGGAACTGTTTGTACATCAGGGAATAGTCAGGATGTGTTTAGATGGGCTTTAAATAATTTTGAGACAATATTTTTTTTACCTGATAGAAACCTGGGAAGAAATACTGCCTATTCATTAAATATTGAAGATAGTTATATATGTGAATGGGATTCAACAAAGAAGAACAATATAGATTATATAGAAGATTTAAAAAATGCCAAGGTAATTTTATGGAATGGATATTGTCCTATTCATTGGCCTATTTTTTCTGTTAATGATATTAAAAGATTAAGAAATTTGTATCCTAATATTAAAATTATAGTTCATCCAGAAGCTGGCCCTGAAACAGTTAAAGCGAGTGATTGCTATGGCTCTACTGCTAAAATAATAAATTTTGCTTATGAACAGAAGATGGGGACAAAAATTGCGATTGGTACAGAATACAATTTAGTTAATAGGCTTGCAAATAAATTAAAGGGGCAGGTTGATGTTTTGCCTCTAAAGAGAATTAAGTGTGAGGATATGGAGAGGATAACAATAGAGAAACTAGCATCTACCCTTATAAATCTTGATAAAAGTGAAAAGGTTATAGTAGATAGTTTTATAGCTGACAACGCCTTGGTTTCTATAAAAAATATGTTAACAATATAATTATGGAAGATAGCAGAATAAAGACTGATTGTCTTGTTATAGGCACTGGTATCGCTGGTACAACATGCGCATTGACCCTTGCAAAGGCAGGTTTTGAGGTAGTGCTTATTACAAAAAGATCTGCTTTATCACTAACAAATACCTATAAAGCTCAAGGGGGAATAATCTATAAAGGCAAAAATGATACCCCTGATTTGTTAAAAGAAGATATTATAAGAGCTGGTAGGAATATAAATTATATTGAGGCTGTTGATTTTTTATCTCATAAAGGGCCAGAGGTTGTAAAAAAGGTATTAATTGATGATTTAAGGATAGAATTTACACATATAGCTGGTGCTGATATAGATGACTTTAACCTCACAAAGGAGGGTGGACATAGCCTAGAGAGAATTTTGTACTATAGAGATCAAACAGGTAAGATTATAGAAGAGTCCCTTATAGAGAGTTTAAATAAATTTTCAAATATAAAAATTGAAACAAACGCCACTGCTGTAGATTTAATAACCCTACACCACAATAGCACAGATATACAAAATAGATATATCCTTGAGGATAGATGTCTTGGTGCTTATGTACTTGATAATGAAACGGGAGAGGTTAAGACAGTGCTTGCAGACTATACTGTTTTGGCTACAGGAGGGCTTGGCGATATCTATCTTCATTCTACTAATGAAAAGGGCACTGTTGGTGATGGAATTGTTATGGCTAAACGTGCAGGCGCAAGGGTTTTAAATATGGAATTTGTTCAATTTCATCCCACAACCCTCTATGTACCAGGGGGTAAAAGATTTCTTATATCTGAAGCTGTTAGAGGTGAAGGAGCTAGATTGAAGAATTTACGTGGTGAATATTTTATGGAGAGATATAACAAGGAGATGAAAGATTTAGCACCAAGGGATGAGGTTACAATTGCGATATGGGAAGAGATGATAAAAAATAAGGATGAATATGTTTTGCTTGACGTTGCAAATTTTGTGAACGTTGATATTAAAGAAAGGTTTCCTAATATATATGAAGAATGTAAAAAAATAGGGATAGATATCACAAAGGATGCTATACCAGTTGTTCCTTCTGCTCACTATTTTTGTGGTGGCGTTGGTGTTAATTTAATGGGAAGGACAAGCATAAATGGTTTGTATGCAGTAGGTGAGGTATCCTGTACAGGTTTGCATGGTGCAAATAGGCTTGCTTCAACATCACTTTTGGAAGGTCTTGTTTGGGGGTATTTTTCTGCAATGGATATGGTTAAAAGGATAAATTCTGGAGAAAAGGTTAATAGTAGATATTTGAGAAACATTAGAGATTGGATACCTTCGGGAAACTTAGAAAATGAAGATCCTGCACTGATTGCTCAGGATTGGATGTCTATAAAATATACTATGTGGAATTATGTGGGTATTGTTAGGACAATATCTAGATTAAAAAGGGCCATTGAAGATCTTAAGCATATGTATATAAGGATTGAGGATTTTTACAAAGAAACGGTTATATCAAAGGATATTGTTAGCTTGTTTCATGGTGTGCAATCAGCAATTATGGTGGCTGATTCTGCATATAGGAACAGAAAAAAGATAGGCTGTCATAACATAGAAACTTAAAAGAGAATTTTTTAAAATAGGGGTTTATTTACTTTTTTTCCTCTCATACGTTCCAATAAGTTTTGCCACCGATATAATATGGCCTTTCATTTTAGTTTTTAGCTCTGATTTTGTAGGGGTTTTAAGATTTTTCAATGTTTTATCTAATGCGTAAAGCCTAAAGATATATCTGTGTCTATTGCTTGGTGGACAAGGTCCATCATATCCTAAGTTTTTCCAACTATTAATGCCATAATCAGCACTTTTTGGAAGCTTACTCTTAAGATCGCCTGCTTGCTCTGTCAAACCATTTATATTTGGAGGTATGTTATAAATTATCCAATGAACCCATATTCCTGCAGGTGCATCAGGATCCTCTACTATAAGTGCAAGACTGTTTGTTTCTTTTGGTATATTAAACCATTTTATTGGTGGTGATATATTTTTACCTTCACAGGTGTATTTAATTGGGATTTCCTGGCCATTTTTAAATGCAGGTGATGTTATTGTAAAATTTCTATTATTTTCTCCTATGCTAACAAATATAGGTATATTAAAGAAAATAATTATTAAGATTGAAATATATAAAAGATGTTTTGTTTTATCGATTATCATATTAAACTATATTAAATATAGACTACTAAACCAATCCCAATTCAAGCATAGCTGTTGCTACTTTTAGAAAGCCAGCTATATTAGCACCTTTAACATAATTTCCTCTTGAGCCATATTCATCAGCTGTCTCAAAGCAGAGATCGTGTATATTTTTCATAATTTCTTGTAATCTTTTTTCGGTATATGCAAAACTCCAGGAATCTCTTGAAGCATTTTGTTGCATCTCAAGGGCAGATGTTGCCACACCACCTGCATTAGCAGCTTTTCCTGGACCAAAGAGGATATTAGCTTCTGTAAATACTTTGATTCCTTCTGGGGTTGTAGGCATATTAGCCCCTTCTGCTACTGCAATACAGCCATTTTTTACAAGCTTAGCAGCATCTTTCCCGTTAAGCTCATTTTCAGTTGCGCAAGGTAGTGCTAAATCACAGGGTATATCCCATATATTACCTTTTGGAATAAATTTTGCATCTTTGTAGTAATCCAAGTATGCAGCTATTCTGCTTCTCTCTACTTCTTTTAATTGTTTTACAACATTTACATCTATACTATTTTTATCATATATATAACCAGTTGAATCTGAACATGCTACAACTTTAGCACCAAATTGTTCTAATTTTTCCATTGCATATATTGCAACATTGCCGGAGCCTGAAACAATGGCTATCTTGCCTTCTAATCCCTCATTTTTTGTTTTGAGCATATTGTTTAAAAAAAAGCAGGTGCCATAACCAGTAGATTCTTTTCTCACAGTTGAACCACCAATATTTAGACTTTTCCCCGTAATAATGCCAGATTCATATTTATTTGTTATTCTCTTATATTGACCAAAAAGATAGTTTACTTCCCTTGTTCCTACTCCTATGTCACCTGCAGGTACATCAGTATATTCACCTAGATATCTATACAATTCAGTCATAAAGCTCTGGCAAAAATTCATTATTTCTATATCCTCTTTTCCTTTTGGGTCAAAATCTGAACCACCTTTGCCTCCACCTATTGGCATACCTGTTAGCGCATTTTTAAATATCTGTTCAAAACCAAGAAACTTCACAACACTTAAATTGGTTGAGGGATGGAATCTAAGTCCTCCTTTGTAAGGGCCTAGTGCACTATTAAATTCAACTCTAAAGCCTCTATTTATATTAATATCTCCATTTTTATCTCTCCAAGGAACTCTAAAGATAATTTGTCTTTCAGGCTCACAAATTCTTTCAATTATTTTTTCATGAACGAACTCTGGATATTTAACCAGTGCGGGGGCTAATGAATATAAAACCTCATTTAGCGCTTGGTGGAATTCAGTTTCTCCAGGGTTTTTTCGCACAATCTTCTGATAAATCTCTTCTATTGTATCTTGTGTTGACATATATAGCTCCTTAAAATAGTAATTTTTATTACTATTTATATATTTTTTCGTCAATATTTTTTATTGGTGTATATTGTAATTAATTATAAATTGCACCAGTATAAATATATTGTATAATAGTATAAAAGTATATTAAATGAAAAATTTATGAAATATTTAGAATCCTTATCTTGGAGCAAGGAAGATCACGCTATATTACAGATGTGGCTAGATTTTGCCTCTTCTATAGGTATTAGCGAGGAAAGTATATTTTTACATATGAAAAAATTAAATATTGATTTAAACAATATTGAAAACTGGTTTGAGACTATATTAACAAAGATTAATGAGGCAATCTTTAAAGATGCTCTTAAAATATTTAGAAGTGGAACCTTTTATGAAGACAAGGATATAAACAGAAAATTTCGGGAATATTTTCAGATTATGTTACAAGATAATGTTTATGATTGGTTTCCAAGTGTTAAGGGTACGAATGTAGCATTTAACAATGTATTAGATAATTTTGTAAACGATCAATTTATAGAAGATTTTATTTCTAAATATAAGGATAAGAGAGAAAGCGCTGAGAATCTAAGCGAATTGGGCAATATGCTAATGGATGGGCTATGTGAAATGTTTGAAAAAACCTATAGTGCAGAAAGATAGGTACTTGTAAAATTGTCAAAACTCCTATTATAGGTTTTCTGGGTGTCATTAGGGAAACAACAAGCATGTAATTTTTTATTTTTTAAATGATGTTGCATATATTTACAACATATGCCCTTGCGTGGACATGGCTCATAAAAGTAATTACAAAAATTTAGATTTTAATCTTTTTTGCAATCCATAGTTTCTCGCCTTTATTAGTATACATTATTATTAATACTAATAAAAAAATTATAATTGTAGTAAAAAGTGAAATTAAACAATAAATACAATATCCACCAATAACTGCTAATTGATAATATAAGAAAAATAGTGAACATAATAGCCCAATAACAACAATTATTAATTCTAGAATAACAGTTTTAGTATTAAAATGTTTTTGATTAGTGCTTAGATAGAAATATAAATTATATAGGGATAAAGCGAGTATTGTTAAATAGTAAAAGATACCATAAACTGCAAGCTCAATACCAAATATATATATATTGAACTCATCACAAACATTATTAGTGCAAATCTGTTCAAATAATTCAAAATGCGGACCCTTATGGGTGAGATAGATAGAATCAACGATGCCAATAAAAGAAAAAAATATAAGTAGTAAAAGCAATGTTTTATTTTTCATTTTATAATTAATATTTATTAGAATAAATAATTTTAGTCAAGCATATCAATAAAAGCTTCTACAAATCTATCGTCATCATTTAGACTATCTATCCTAATTGCATTTATATTGTAATCATTTAATTTTTTAATATATAAGTTATCAATTTCATAGATTGTCTCAATATGATCATTAATAAAAGTAATAGGGATAAATATGATATTGTTGACACCTTCATTTATTAATTTATTAATAATCTCAATTGTTGATGGTTTTAACCATTTTCCAAAGGAGGCTTTACTTTGAAATGATAGATAGTAATTTTTTGGAGATAACGGTTTTAATTGTTTTAGAATAATATTTATATGCTCTTGTAAATGGTCAGTGTAGGGATCTCCCTTTAATTTTGTACTTAGTGGCAGTGAATGTGCTGTAAATACCAATGTAGTATCGTTGAGGCTGACATTTAATTTTTTACAACTTTCAACAATCCTATCGCATAATAATTTATTATATTTTGGTTCAAAGAACCAAAAGTTTTTTATAGTGTAGTTGTTATCCACAGGGTTGTAAAAGGTACTGTTAAAAAACCTTTTAAAGCATACCCCAACTGTTGTGTAAGAATAGTGAGGATAAAGGGTTGTAATATATATCTTATTATAACTCTTTTTATATAAAGAGCTAATCACTTTTTCAATGTAGGGTTCTGTGTAACACATGGCAAGTTTAATATCTAACTCCCTTTTGTAGTATAATTGATATTTCATTTTTATCTTTTCTGTGAAACTATTAAGTATTTCTATTTGGGGTGAAGCCCCATTGAAATAGTTGTTATATATTTTTGCACTTTTTCTTATTTTTATAGAGGCTATAATATTTGCTAGTAGTTTTTGTAAAAATAAAGGTATTTTTAGGTTAACAACATCTCTATCTGAGAAAATATTAAGTATAAATTCCTTCAACTCTATTGTATCTTTAGGCGCTCCTATATAGAAAAGTATTAATAAATCATTATTCAAGGGTATAGCTCTTTACATAATTTACTAAGTGCTTAACAATTTTAACATCACTATTTGGGTAAATCCCATGTCCTAGATTAAATATGTGACCTTTTAAGGATTTGGCATCATCAAGTATAGTTTTGCATTTTTCTTCAGCGTTTTCCTTATTTGTTAATAGTACGTAAGGGTCCATATTACCCTGTAGGATAAATCTATTTTTCGTAATACTGTTAACCTCACTTAAACTTTGGCGCCAATCAACACTAAGGACATCAATATTTAAATTGTTTATAAACTCATAATAGGGCGTAGCATTTTTTATAAAATATATTTTAAATGCATCAGTGGTACTATCAGTTATCTTTTTAATATAGGGATATACAAATTTTTTATAATCAAGAGAGTTAAGAGTACCTGCCCAGGTATCAAATATTTGTATTATTTTGCAGCCATGATTTATCTGGGCTTTTAAGAATCTTATTAAATTAGTTGTTAATATATCCATTAGTTTAAAGAACAGTTTTTCATGGAGATCTTTAAATATTTTTATACCAACAAAGTCCTTTGCAATCATATTATTAAATATGTAACATGCAATTGTAAATGGACTGCCACAAAAACCTATTAAAGGGACAGCTAGCTTTGATATTAATAAATCAATCCCGTCTAATACAAATTTTAAATCTCTTTCAGGTTCAATCTCTTTTAAATTGTTTATAAATTTATGATCTATACGTTCAATATTTACTATTGGTGCCGGGGTATAACTAATAGGTATGCCCATAGCTGGCAAGGGTATTAAAATATCAGAAAATAGTATAGCTGCATCAACCTTTAAAATGTTCACTGGTAAAAGGGTTATCTCATATATTGTTTTGGGATCACTACATAACTCTATAAAGTTCTTTTTCTCTTTGTAGTGCATATATTCTTTTAAGTAACGGCCAGCTTGCCTCATAAACCATACAGGTGAGTACTCAGTTTTTTCACCCTTTATAGTTCTTAGAATGATATCATTAAACATGTGTTAAAAATATAATATATTGAATTTTTTAGCAATATTTGTTATACATTTTTTTATGGATAAATTTAAAATTTTAATTACCGATCATATTTCTGAAGAAGGCATAAAAATACTTGAGTCTTCAAAAGATGTTGATGTATGTATAAAATCTGGTATTGAAGCAAGTGAGTTAAAAGGTATTATAGGCGATTATGACGCTATAATAACAAGAAGTAGAACAGAGATAACAAAAGATATATTAGCTAATTCCGGTAGGCTAAAAATAATTGGTAGGGCAGGTGTTGGTTTAGATAATGTTGATATTGAGGAGGCCAGCAGAAAAAACATTATTGTTATGAATGCCCCAACGGGGAACACCATAGCTGCTACAGAATTAACTATTGCTTTGATCTTATCAGCAGCCCGTAAAATTCCTGAGGCTGTTAATTCAGTTAAAAAGGGTGAGTGGGATAGAAAAAGGTTTTTAGGTATTCAATTATATGAAAAAACACTTGGCATAATTGGTTTGGGGAGAATTGGTAGCAATCTTGCAATAAGAGCAAGATCTTTTGGGATGAAGATTGTTGCCTACGATCCTTATATAAAAAAAGAAAATGCAACATCAATAGGTGTAACTTTATTAGAAAACCTTGAGGAGCTTTTAAGTATATCAGATGTAGTAACGATACATACCCCATTAACTAATGATACAATTAACATGATTACAAAAACAGAGATTAACAAGATGAAAGATGGTGCAATTTTGGTTAATTGTGCCCGTGGAAAAATTATAAATGAAGATGATCTATGTGAAGCCCTTGTAAATAAAAAATTATATGCAGCTGCTTTAGATGTGTTTTCAAAGGAACCTCCAAAAAATAATAGATTGCTTGAATTGGAAAATGTTGTAACGACCCCTCACATTGGAGCAAATACATATGAGGGGCAAAAAGGGGTTGCAGTGATTATAGCTGAACAGGTTTTGAATGCTTTGCACGGCAAAGCATATGCTAATGCTGTAAATTTGCCATTTATAAAATCATTGCTGCCTAAAATATTTCAACTCTATTTCGAATTAGCTGAAAAAATGGGAAAACTGATGGCCCAAATTATAAGAGGCAGGATAGATGAAATAAGGGTTAAATGTGTTGGTAAAATTTTTGAGGAAGAACTAGATAGTCAAAGCGATAATCACCTTTTAAATTATATGCCTCTTACAATTGCCTCGCTTAAGGGGTTTTTAGAAGTAATAATGACTGAATCTGTTACCTATATGAATGCACCTTTTTTTGCAAAGGATAGAGGTATAACAATTTATGAGACTAAAGCGGATAAACATGAAAGGTTTACTGATATAATATTCTTACTCTTTAAAACTGACAAAGAAGAAAAGCTTGTTGGGGGAACAGTTCTTAATGATGAAATACCTAGAATTGTAGTATTCGATAAATTTAATCTAGATATAGTACCCTATGGTACCTATCTTTATTTTAGAAACTATGATAGACCAGGAGTTATAGGTAGTGTTGGAACTATATTGGGTAAAAATAATATAAATATAGCTGGTTTTGGTCTATCTAGAGAAAAAAGTGGACAAGCTGTTGCATTTGTATCAGTTGATAATAAATTGACCAATGGGGTATTAGAAGAAATACTAAATATTGATGGTATTATAGAAGCAAAAATAATAGAATTTTAGGTAATAAATGCAGTATATTACAGTTAAGAGTGATTTAAGAGAATCCTTTATAGATATTACACCGCAAGTGGAAAGATTTATTAGTTCGAATGGCTATAAGGACGGTGTGCTCTATCTTTTTGTGCCTCATACTACAGCTGCAATTACAATAAATGAGAACGCCGATCCTTCTGTTCAGAGTGATATAAATAATTTCTTAAGAAAATTGATACCAAGAGATAGCAATTTTAAACATCTAGAGGGTAATGCCGATGCCCACATAAAATCTAGTATAATTGGTTGTGAACTTTTTGTTTTAGTTGAAAATAGCAAAATTTTATTAGGTACCTGGCAAGGTATATATTTCTGTGAATTTGATGGCCCTCGAAGTAGGAAGGTTTATATGAGATTTTTGGATTAATTTCATTTTTTAATATTTAAAGTTAAAAATATTTACTAAATTCTTAATTATAAAACAAAATTATAGTATTTTTTATTGATTTTTTATTTATTCATTGTAATATACTTATTATGAGTGTATTTTTAATAATTATACTATTAATCTCATTTTTTCCAACTGACCTTTTTGCATGGGGATTGGAAACTCATCTTAAGATTGGCAGCACAATATTGGAAAATACATCTATGACTATTATAAAGAACTATTCAATGAATTTCCTTTTAGGTAATATATTCCCAGATTTTTTTACCCTTTTGAAGAATTTATCTGCCATTAAGAGAAATTTTCATACTCATTCATGGGATATGCTTTCAAAATTATTTAACAATGCATCGGAAGATAGTGAAAAAGCATTTTGTTATGGATATGCCGCCCACTTATCAGCTGACATTATAGCGCACAACTATTATATACCACAGACTTTTTTATTTGTTAGCAAAAACAAATATATATCACACTTATTATTAGAATATGCTGAGACTAGAAATAGCTTTCTCTATGAGGAATTATTAGATGAATTATTAGAATTTTCTAAAGAAAATAGTGATCTCTTTTTAAAGACTACGGGTATATCTAAAGAATATTTTATAAAACAGATTAAATATTTAAAATTAACTTTAAAAACCCAACATTTCGTTAGATTTAAATATTTTGCTTACTTGTTTGAAAAGGCTCTTGATGAAAATTTTATAGAAAGAAGTAATTATTATCAAAAAAAAGCGATTGAAGTTGCGGCAAAGGCCGTTGATAATGGTTTTAGTGAGTATTGCATGTATGATCCAACTGGTATTAATAGCATTACTAAGGCAAAAAATTTAAGAGAAAAAATACGTTTAAATTACGGCAAAAATATTACAAAGAAATTGGCCAAAAAGAAGACTTTTCTTAAAAGTTTTTCAGCTGATAATTTTACTTAAATTATATAAAACAACAATTAGAGGTTATTTATCTTTAATAACACCATTGTTATGTCATCTTTTTGTTTTTCTAAACCTCTAAACTTTATAATTTTATCTAGAATGGAGTCTTGAATATACTTACAATTTTCTTCACTATTTTTTCTTATACATTCTATTAAATTTGATTCACCGAATAACTCTTCTTTTTCATTTTCTGCTTCAATAACGCCATCAGTATATAATACAAATATATCATTTTTGAAGATGGGTATTTTATAATCTATATATTTAATATCTTTAATTGCTCCTATTAGTATATTGCCTTCATCAAGTTTAATTATATTTCTATCCCTATATAGTATAGGATAATTGTGGCCAGCATTTGCATAAATAGCTTCTTTTGTACTGAAATTAAATCTAATATAAATGATTGTAATAATGTAACCAAGTTTTTCTAAATCCTCATATAAAATATTATTTAATAGAGTTAATATGTTAGATGGTTTTAAGTTTGGCCTATAAGAAACAATTGTTTTAATTAATGTTCTTACCTCGGACATAACTAATGCGGATGCAGCATCATGCCCTGAAACATCAGCTATTACAATATCCAGTGTATCCTTATTTGGAGTAAAAAAGTCATAGTAATCACCTCCTACGTATTCAGAGGGTAAGCATACTGCGCTAATATCCACTCCTTCAATATAAGGATATTTACTAGGGAGTAAGGATTTTTGTATATTTTTAGCAATCTCTAGTTCTTTAGAAATTTCCCTAACCCTTATTAATTCCTCAGTTTGCTTAATATTATTAATATAAAAGGCAATTTGATTGGCTATACTTTTTAAGATTCTTAAAAAATCATCACTAAAGAGGTCTTTATATAATTTACTATATACAGACATTACACCAATAACCTCATTGTTAATTACAAGAGGTGTATGACAAAAGGAAAGTACTCCAGCATTTTTTAGTTCTATACTATATTCATTTAATTTTGCCTGATCTATATCATTAATGGCATATTGTGCTTTACTTATTATGCATTTACCAATATAGGATTCCTCTTCAATTAATCTATCAGTGGAAATTAATAGTCCGCTTTTGATTTCTCCAACATAGGATAAAACCCTTAATTTATTGCCTTCCTTTTCTCTCAATATTACAGCATCAATTTTAAAGGTATCATTTAACAGATTTAACACATTGTGTAGTTTAGACTGTAAGTTTCCAGGGGTTGAAAATATATTTGAAATATTAAGTATTACATTTAATTCTGATACCTTTCTAATTAATACATCTTTACTCTCTCCAACTCCAAGTGATAAGAGATCTCTAAAAACATTTATAAATTTTGTTTCTTTTATCCCTTTTATATTTATATAGGAGTCTAAAATGAGTTTAGAGGCTGATGGACCAACTGCCTCAGAAAGGATTTTTTCTACAAAATTTTTAAGATTTACAATATCGAAGCTAGTTAGCATACCCCTTTCTTTATTTATACTACTTAGATATTCATTAATTTTATTTTTTGCAAACTTTCTGTCGAAAAAATTTGAGAGGATCTCTTCAAAATCTTTTAATGTTAAATTGTAGGGCTTTTCAATAGATTCAATAATTTGATTAATATCTAGGGCATGCACACATATATTAGCAGTATCTCTTTCTATATCCCCTTGTTTTGTAAATAATGATACTATAGAAAGAGAAAACATATTGATTAAAAGACTCCAGAAAAATGCATGGCCCCACTTACCTATACCTGTTATACCAAAGAGGGCAGTTGGTTTTAAAAACTCAATATTAAAAGGACCATTTGTTATTATATAAGGCGAGATAAGGTTAGTATCTGCTAAGTAAGGAATTATTACAACATATATCCAAGTTATGAAGCCAAATATTATACCACTTCCAGCACCTTTTGCATTTATATTTTTCCAATATAGGCCAAGTAAAAAGGCAGGAGCTAATTGCATGATCCCAGAAAATGATATAAGACCCATATCTCTCAAAGTTAAGCTAGCTCCTAAATAAAAGTAGCAGAGATATGTTAGTAATAGAATTACAAATAAACATACTCGTCTTAAATATATTATTAACAACTTTCTTTTTCTTATGAGAAAAAATTTAATTAACATTGGTATTACAATGTAATTAACAGCCATATTTGCAAGAGCTATAGATCCTACTAAAATCATGCTGAATCCTGCTGCAAGTCCACCTAAGTACGCTAATATAGATAAAAAAGTTTCTCCATTATTGATAAGTGGAACAAATAAATAGAAAGATGAAAGATTTAAGCTTTTATTTTCCAATATTGCAGCTATTGCCACTGGGAATGCAAACAAGTTTATTAAAAACAAATATAAAGGAAATAAATACATTGCCTTCAATAGGTTTTTTTCTTCCAAATTTTCAACAACAGTCATATGAAACATTCTTGGCAGTAAAAGTATTGCAAACATTGACATTATAATAACTGAGAACCAATCAAAGCCTGCTCCTTTGTATGTTGCAAGTGATGTGATTTCCTTTATGTGTTCTACAACCAATGGGTTATTATTATTTAAACCCTTTGTGAATATGTCGGAGAAACCATCATAAAGAAAGTATGTTATATAGATGCCTACAATTAGAGTAATTGATAATACAATTATAGATTGAAAAGCAATAGCTCCTATAAGACCAGGATGTTTTTTACTCTCAAGATTAAAAAAAACTGCAAATATAGCTGTGGCAAGCCCTAATATTATTATGAGTATTAATGAAATATCCCCGAATAGTGAAGATGGTACATTGTATGAATGCCTTATAATAATAGAAATACTATCACTAATTGCATGTAATTGAAGGGATGTATAGGGAATTATGCTTAAGAAGCAAATAATCGTTGCAATAGCACCAAGTGTTTTTGATTTTCCATATCTAAAACATAAAAAACCTGCTATTGAAATTATGTTATGGGCCTCTGAAATCCTAATTATCTTTCTTAATAAAAACCACCATGTGAAGATAAGTAAGGTTGTTCCTATAAAGATTGTTAAATAATTTAGGCCTGTTGTAGCAGCTGTATCTATGGAACCATAGAAAGTCCATGTTGAACAATAAACTGCAATGGTTAATGCGTAAACATAGGGGTTGTTAAAAATATATTTGTTTTTTTTAAAAAGTTTCTCAGAATAATAGGCTATTAATATTATAATAATAAAATATATAATTGTTATATATATTAAAATATTGTTTAAATTTAACATTATTGTTTAAATTTATTTACAAATAAATAAATAACGATTATGGATATAAACCAACCAGCTATAAAATATATATATATTAGGGGAATACCATTAATGTAAACTTCTTTATTAAATATAGTAATAAAGGGATAGTTAATAAAGATCAAACCTAATATAAAAAAGAGAAACCATCTGTCAAAAAGATTGTTCATAATATAATATATATTATAGCTTTATTAAGTTATTTATCAAATATTTATAAATTGAATTGCTTTATGAAACTATCTAGCTTGTAATTATATATTTTAAATACACTAGATTTATTATCTATAGATATTAAATAGTCATTTTCTTTGTTTTTATAAATATTAAATTGGTTAGTTTTATTATCAATGATATATTTAATATATCCTACTGTTGTTGCATTATCTAGTGATTTTTCGTTAGCAAAGGTGTTTGCTTCTAAATGGGATATTTTATTTATAAGGGAACTACTTACATTATCTGTTAATTTTTTGTTATTTAAATAATAATGATTGTTCTTAAATGAAAATGTGTAGCTCTTGTTATCAATCTTAAGTTCAAAATCTTTTAAACCTTTTTTGCTGAAACGGTAGATTGTTTTATCTTTGATCTGATTTAATGTAGAAGGAAGGTAGTTTAAAAAATTTGCGCTTACTAATTTTACCTCACCTTCATCTTCTAGTGTTACATAAACCATTTTATATGAACTGTCCCTTTTACCAATTAATATGTTATATTTTTCGCTATTCTCTACGGATAGAAACTTTTGATCGCTTAATTCATAGGTGTTATTATCAGTGTATTTATCTACACTTGCAATTATTTTCGTATTTAGGAGTGAATCAACTAGGTTAGCTATTTCATCCTTATCAGCTTTCCACTTCTCAGGGGTTGTTATAAACCAATTATCACCCTTTTTTTCTAGTCTAAAATTTAAATCTTTGCTTTTATACGAAAGAGCATGTATAGAAGTGTTCTTGGGAAGTAAATAACTTTCTTTTGGTTTATTTTCTTTGTCTAGATTTATCACATATATAAAAATTAAGAGGATTGCTATAAATGGTAATATAAAGTTTTTATAATTCATTTAGGTAGCCTCCTTTTTTTAAGTGAAAAGGTTACTATAATTATTATTAAAAAGGCAAGTACAATTGGAAGGAAAATGCTAGTAATTTTTAAAATATTTTGTAAGGTAATATTTTTCAGTGTAATAGGATTATAAGTAAATGATTTTCCTCTAATTAAGGTTAATTCAGGTTCAGCGGCTAAATAATCTATAGTATTTAGTATAAAATCTAAATTATTACCACTTGAAACATATTGGTCTTTAATAAAATCTCCATCTGATATTAATACCAATTTTCCTGTTCCATTTTTTTTAAAATTATTTTCTAAGCCTTTAAGTGGTTTGTCAAAAGTATTTTTAAATTTTCCCTCAGCAAGTATTGCAACAATTTGGCTTTCTTTGTTGAAATCCTCCATTTTAAACTCTCTCTCAAGCATAATATTATAAGGTTGTGATTCTAACCCTGAATTTTCAGATGATTTAGCTAGTACCGTATATTTTAAGTCACTATTTGTTTCATTGTCATTTTTTATTATGATAGGTGTTGGGTATATTAAATTAACTGAGCTCAAATCTTTGGTTATAGGATGTTCCTTATTGAAATTAGATATTTGTGGGAAAAAATAATATCTTAAGGATGTTGAAATAGAAAAACCACCAGATCTATTTGATATGTTTATTATAGAAGCATTTAAGTCGTATATAATTTTTTTACTTAGATGTATCCCATTTTTTTCTAAAAAATCTTCGAGCCCAGTATCTAGAGAGCTAGCAAATCCTCTTTGAGGGGATCCCTGCACTATATCTAGTGCTAAAATTAAATTTTTACCTGACATTAAAAATTGTTCCAATGCATACGTTACATTATCTGTTAAGGATATTTGCGGGGAAACTAAAAGGGCAGTATCTATTTCTTTATTAATTTTAAGGTTTTTATTGCCTAGATATATATTTTCAACGGAATAATCTTTTGTTAGAGCTCTTTGTAAAATAGATAAACCTTGACGCATGTTTGCTGAATTACCTGCATTAATTATTGCTAACTTAGGTTTATCTTCTCTAGTTATTCTCTTTATTGCAGCTGAAATCTCATATTCCATATTATTTAAATTAGCAATAACGGGTATTGTTTCTTTTTTATCCCTATATAAAAAAACTGCCCCCATAAATACTCTCTTTATCTGAAGATTATTTTCTTCTATTGCATTAATTTGAATGGGAGGGATACCATATAATTCTGCTATTTCACCTAATTCTCTAGTATTATCTGATGATATTATTTCTAGAGTTATTTTGCCCTTTGATAATTCTTTATATTCTTTTAACAGGTTTGCAAAGTAGTCGATTCTATCATTATATTGAGATGGGATATCTGAGCTAACAATTACTTTTATCAGAATCTTGCCTGGGATCTCATTAATAATATGATGTGTTCCCTCGCTTAATGTATATATTTTATTTTTTGTTAAATCAATTTTCATTAATGAGTTAGCGGTTATTAGATTTAGCATTATTACAATAACGATAACGGAAATCAAATTAATAGCTCTAATATATTTCTTATATATCATTTATATAGACCTCCCTTAGAAATACCTTTCAGTAATTTTGTAATAGGCTAAATAGAGAAAAAGGATTATCAAAGAAACATAGTATGTAACATCCCAAATATTTATTACCCCTAAGGTAAAGTAGTTGAAATGCCCAGTAATGGATATATCATTTAAAAAATTTTGTATGTTGGCTGGAAAAAAAAGGCTTACTTTATCAGTTAAGAATAATATAAAAATAATCATAAAAGATACTATAAATGAAACTATTTGATTGTTTGTGATAGTAGAAGCAAAAATACCGATTGATATATAGGCGCTAGTTAAAAGGATAATTCCTATGTATGATGCAACTATCTTGCCTATATCTGGCTCTCCTGCAATAACAAGAACTAAGACATAGTATAGGGTTAATAAGTAAATAAATAATGTTATAGCAAGGGATGCAAAAAATTTACCTAATATAAATGAAGAGTCTTTAATAGGATTTGTAAGGATCAATTCAATTGTGCCCAATCTTTTTTCTTCGGCAACCATCTTCATAGTTATAGCCGGTATAAGGAAAAGCAATAAAAAGGGGAGGATATTCAAAAGATTGGTTAGTTCTGCAACTCTAACAATAAATAAAGAATTAGAAAAAAACCATCCAGTAAGTAGTAAAAATACTGCAGTAATAATATATGACATTGGATGATAGAAAAATATTTTTAATTCTTTTGAGATTATGCTATAAGTTTTCATTTATATCCTCCTGGGTTAGCTCTTTAAATACATCCTCTAGGCTCTTTTTATATTGGGTCAATTCTAATATTAAGATCTTATTTTGTAAGCATATCTCTGATAATTTTCTTCTTATATCTGAATCACTTTCTATTACAAATCTATTACCCTTTTCTTTTTTCACCTTACCAATCTGATCAAGGATATTTCTTCCAATTTTTGGTTCAGTTTCTATAATGAATTGATTAGTTTCTTTGATTAGCTTATCTAATTGGGAATCCTTGATTATTTTTCCATTATTTATAATAAGAACTCTATTACATGTTTGTTCCACCTCTTGCAAAATATGTGTGGAGAGTATGATAGTTTTTTCACTGCCCAATCTTTTTATGAGATTTCTTATTTCAATTATTTGATTTGGATCGAGGCCAACAGTAGGCTCATCTAATATGAGTATATCAGGATCTCCAATAATTGATGCAGCTAAACCTACTCTTTGTCTATAGCCTTTTGATAGTTGTTCTATTTTTCTATTTAAAATGTCAGTAATTGAACAGACCTCACTGACATCTAATATTCTTTTTTTTCTTTTATGGGATGGGATATCCTTCAGTTGACTAATAAAGATTAAGTAATCGAAAACGAACATATCACTATACAATGGGTTATTTTCTGGCAAATAACCAATAAGTTGCTTAACTTCTAAAGGGTTTTCTTGAATATTTAGCCCTGATATATATGCTTCTCCATCTGTTGGGGCTAAGTATCCTGTTAGAATTTGCATTGTTGTTGTTTTGCCTGCTCCGTTAGGACCTAAGAAGCCAACAATTTCACCAGAATCCACATTGAAGTTTATTTTATCAACTGCTTTTAATCTCCCATAATATTTTGTTAGATTATGAGCACTGATCATTATTTTCTCCATATTAATTTTTATTAATATTCTGTGTAAAAATATAATAAAACATAATAACTTTCAATAACTTAATTTTATATTTAAAGACTTTTGATTATGTTAAATATATGATATAATATAAATAAAAAGTATAGATAATTATTATTTTGAAGCCTAAAATTTATATTCCTCTCCAAATAAAAGTATCTGTTGTTGTTTTTGTCATGCTTTTTTTTGCTAACATAGTTTTAGGTTTATACATCTTAAATTTGTTTAAAAATAACTATAGGGAGATATCAGAAAGATATACTAAAAATTTGGCTCTTATATCAAATGCCTATATTGAAAATGTTATGTTAACAGGTGAATCAGAGCTGCTAAAGGCTTTAGTTAAGAATATAGTTCTAGAAAAACATATGTTGGGAATACATATTTTTGATACTAATGGTGAACTCTATTGTTGTGGAAAAGCAAATATAGGTGCTAATTTGTTACAAGAGTATAGAAAGGTTGTGAAGCCAAGGGATATGAAGGAGAGATTCATCGAAAATAAACTATCTAAAAATGTAAATTTTTATTCTTATTATAAACCGTTATTTAATAAACGTGAATGTAAGGTTTGCCATGTTAACGATGGCAAGATTATAGGCTTGCTAAATATTAATGTTGATAATACAAGGTTTTTTTCATTATTTAGAAAAAAGACTGCAATATTACTTTGGTCCTTAATCCTATTTAGCTTTATTTTATCATTAATTATTATCTATATAATGAAATATATAATTACACACCCAATAGGGAAATTAGAAAAAGCTATAACTAAAGTAACAGAGGGTGATCTAGATTCTAGGGCAGTTATAAAATCGAGGGATGAGATTGAGAAGCTGTCTGACTGTTTTAATAAGATGGTTGAATCTTTAAAAAATACAACATATACATTAA
>JAXHVM010000005.1 GCA_034189185.1 Deferribacterota bacterium | reverse complement strand
TGGATGATCCAAGGGTTTACCGTCATTCGAAAAGCGCTCATCATAAAAGCAATATTCACCTAGTTTTTCAAAGGTTGTTGTCTTCATAAACCTAGCAGGGATTATCCTGTCAGTATCTATGTTGTCATAGGGTATGACAATAGGCTTGCCTTCAACGCATTTAATCTCTTTAATAATATTAAACATTTTTAAACTTCCTTATATCCGTTAATTCACCTGTTATAGCAGCTACTGCTGCGGTGGCAGGGGATGCTAATATGGTTCTACCTTTTGGAGAGCCTTGCCTACCCTTAAAATTTCTATTTGATGTTGAAACACATATTTCTTCGCCAGCTAATTTATCAGGGTTCATACCCAAACACATTGAACATCCTGGCATTCGCCATTCAAAACCGGCTTCTAGAAAAACATGATGTAAACCCTCTTTTTCAGCCTCATGTTTAACCAAGCTCGAACCTGGTACAACAATGGCTTTCACACTTTCTTTTACCTTGTGCCCCTTAACGAAGTTTGCTGCTACCTTTAAATCCTCTAATCTACCGTTTGTGCAGCTGCCAATGAATACCCTATCCACCCTTAGTCCTTCTATTTTTTCTCCTGCTTTTAACTTCATGTGTGCTAAAGCATCCTCTTCATCCCTGCATGTGGGTTTGGGTATTCTCTCTGATATTGATATTGTATGCTCTGGGCTTAATCCCCATGTAACCATAGGTGATATATCCTGTGCGTTAAAAGATTTTATATCATCATAATCAGCGTCTTTATCTGATTTTATAGATTCCCAATATTCTATACTCTTTGTAAAATCATCGCCTTTTGGTGCATATCTCCTACCCTTTAAGTAATTATATGTCACCTCATCGGGGTTAACATATCCAACCCTTGCCCCACCTTCTATAGCCATATTACATAGAGTAAGCCTACCCTCCATTGAAAGATTTTCAACAGCCTCGCCTGTAAACTCGTAAGCATAACCTAACCCACCCTTAGCAGTTAATTTACCAATTAAATACAAAATAATATCCTTTGCGTAAACAAATGGAGGTAGTTTGCCATTTATCTCAATCTTTCTAACCTTCATAGGGCTAAAGGCTAAAGACTGGGTAGCCAATATATTTCTAACCTGAGATGTCCCTATACCAAAAGCAATGCTTCCAAAAGCACCATGTGTTGCAGTATGAGAATCCCCACAGGCGATAGTCATACCTGGCCTAGTTAATCCTAATTCAGGTCCTATAACGTGTACTATACCCTGCAATCCACTTGACATAGAAAAAAAATTTATTCCATATTTCTTTGTGTTTTTCTCCAATGCACATAGCATCTCCTCTGCTAATGGATCATCAAAGGGTCTTTTTTGGCAATCTGTGGGAACAATGTGATCGACTGTTGCAAAATTTCTATGAGGCATTAAAACATGCAATCCTAACTCCTCTAGCATATGAAATGCTTGAGGGCTAGTAACCTCATGGATCAAATGTAGTCCAATAAACAATTGATCCATTCCGTTATTAAGTCTTCTAATTTTATGGATATCCCATATTTTTTTATAAAGAGTCTCTCCCACAATAACCCCACAACTATTTAATTTTTAAAAGTTTATTATTTTTATTTAAAAAAGTAAATAATTAATTATTATAAATAATCTAAATATTATTTAATTTTAATAATTAGCTAATTTTTATGGAGGCAATATTATGCAAATAAAGGCTATATCAATTAGTAGTAAAAAGGGTGAAAAAAAGAAAAATATAGATAAAGCAAATATAAAAGATAACTATGGTATAATTGGTGATGCCCATGCGGGATATTTACATAGGCAGGTAAGCTTCCTAGCTGAAAAAAGTATACAAAAAATGAGAGAATTGGGTCTAGATGTTAAGCCAGGTGATTTTGCTGAAAATATTGTTTTAGATAATATTGATTCAAGTGACATAAATGTCGGTGACAACTTAATAGTAAATGATGTTAAATTCACTATAACACAAAAAGGTAAAATATGTCATAATAGATGTAATATCTACTACAAAGTAGGGGATTGTATAATGCCAAGAGAGGGATTTTTTACTATTGTAAAGGGGGATGGCACAATAAAAGTGGGTGATAAAGTAGAATATATTAAAAAAACAAAATACACAGCCTCGATTATTACCTTAAGCGATAAAGGCTTTAAAGGAGAAAGAGAGGATAAAACAGGTCCGTTATTACATGAATATCTAAGCAAAAACTTTGACTTCTCATTTATTAGATATGATATGATACCTGACGAAAAGAAGATATTACAGGATTTGTTTGAGGATCTCATTTTTCAACAAAAAATAGATTTGATAATAACCAACGGTTCTACAGGAGTGACAAAAAGGGATATAGCACCAGATGTCACTATTGAGACTATAGAGAGAAGATTGCTAGGTTATGAGGAAGCAATGAGAATGGAGAGTTTTGAAAAAACACCTCATGGTATAATATCTAGATGTGTTTGTGGCATCAAAGAGGAAAGCCTTATAATAAATTTACCAGGCTCCCCAAAAGCTGCATTAGAAAATATAACTACTATATCTGGTGCAATAATGCATACATTAAATAAAATAAAAGGTGATAATGAAGACTGTGGATCGATGTGAGGCTAAATTTATTGTAATAGATGGTATTGATGGTTGTGGAAAAAGCACTCTATCCAAAAAACTCTATAATTACTACAAGTCTCTAGGGAAAAAGATAATATTAACTAAAGAACCAGGTGGATCACCATCATCAAAATATCTAAGAGAATATTTACTTAACTCGAAAATTGATATTACCCCAATAACTGAAACACTCATATTTTTAGCTGATAGATACGAACATATTAATAAAACCATTATACCGGCAATAAATGCTGGTTATAATGTGATATGTGATAGATATACGCCATCAACTTATGCCTACCAAGTTTTTGGTAGAAATGTTGACAGTTCTATAACTGATTTTTTAACCAAGAGATTACAAATACTCTATCCAGATATCACCCTTATCATCGATATAGATGTTAAATTAGCTATTAAAAGAAAAAGGTCGGATAAAGCTAATCCTTTAGAAGAAAAATATGAATTAATGGGAAAAGATTTTTTAGAATGTGTTAGAAAGGGCTTTCTGTGGTATGCAAAAAACTTTGATAATACATATATAATTAATGGGGATAAGGCTGTAGAGGCATCCCTAAAAGATGCTTTAAATATAATAGATAAAGCATTAGGGAAATTTTAAATTATTTTATTTTATTATGATATATGGGCATAATTTTCAAAAAGAGTATTTTTACAATGCAATAAAAAACAATAGATTGAGTAGTGGTTATATATTTGAAGGTGCAAGTGGAATTGGTAAAAAACTATTTGCTCTATACTTAGCAAAATATTTTTATTGTAAATATAAAAAATATTTCGATGATTGTAATTGTAACAATTGCCAAAGTATACTCAGCTTAAAGCATCCAATGATTAAATATATCAAAGAAGATGAGCTAAAGATCAATAATATTAGAGAGTTATCAGAATTTATATATCTTACAGGCCCAGATAAAAAATTCATCATTATAAATGATGCACACAACATGACAAGAGAAGCAGCAGCATCTTTCCTCAAAACACTAGAGGAATCACCTATTAATATTATTTTTATTTTAATTACTAATAACTACCATAAAATTATCCCTACTATACGATCTAGGTGCGTAAGAATTCCCTTTAATAGGCTACCTAAAAATAATACAGAAAAAATAGTAAAAGAACAAAATATCAATTTAAAGCCTACAGCTATACAGCTTTTAAATAACAGTTTAAACAATCTGGAGATTATCAGAGAATTTGATAATATAGATAATAAACTACCAAACTATAAAACAATAAATTTAATAACTTTTATAGAAAATATTACTGGTAGAAATGATCTTATTAATTTTATATATTTTTATATTTTAAAATTTTTTGATATAGATAAAATTGATAAAAATTTAGCGAGAATATTAAAAATTGAGAAATTACTTAACCTAATTGACAAAATTAACGAAAACGTCAATACTGATATTATTAAGCAAATCTTAATCTTAGATATTCTGGAGGACAACAAATGAATAATCACAATATAGCATATGTTACTTTTAGACGTGCTGGTAAAATTTTTAATTATAAATATAACAAGGAACTGGAGCTAAACAATGGTGATTTAGTTGTAGTTGAAGATGATAAAGGCATTAATATGGCTACAGTTGTTAAGAGCAATATTAATATAAATAACTGTGAAGATATAAGTAATGACGAACAACAACCATCAATTATAAGAAAGGCAAATGAAGGTGATATATTAAATTATAAAAAAAATATTACTGATGCAAAAAAAGCACTGCAAATATGTAAAAAACTGGCTGAAAAAGCAAAATTAGAGATGAAACTAATACACGCTGAGTATACGCTGGATAGGTTAAAACTAACTTTTTTTTACACAGCTGATGATAGAATTGACTTTAGGCAACTTGTTAAAGATTTAGCGAGAATTTTTAGAACAAGAATTGAGATGAGGCAAATAGGGGTTAGGGATTCTACCAAAATTTTAGGGGGTATAGGTATTTGTGGAAAAGAATTCTGTTGCTCCTCTTTTTTAAGAAACTTTGATAGTATATCCATCACGATTGCCCAAAATCAAAATCTGTTATTTAATCCAACAAAAATTACTGGAGCATGTGGGCGCTTAATGTGCTGTTTATTATATGAAAAGGATCTTTATGCTGAACCCCAACTATCTGAAGATCAAGAATATATTAAATTAGTAGATGAAAAAGCAGGAGGAGAATTATGAATAAAACATTTTATGTAACTACCCCAATATATTATGTAAATGATATTCCCCATTTAGGACATGCCTATACAACAATAGCTGCAGATACAATTGCTCGATATAAAAGGATGTTAGGCTATGATGTATTCTTCCTGACTGGCACTGATGAACATGGCCTTAAAATTGAAAAAGCAGCAAAAGAAAAAGGGGTTCACCCTAAAGAACTTGCTGATAATGTTGTCGAGAGATTTAAAAATTTATGGGAGAAGTTAAATATAAAATATTCAAAGTTTATAAGAACCACAGATAATGAACATAAACTTACATTACAAAAAATAATTAATAAAATGATAGATAAAGGGGATATCTATTTAGGGCATTATGAAGGGTGGTATTGCACACCCTGCGAAACATATTGGACGGAAACCCAATTGTTAGACGGCAATGTATGCCCCTCATGTGGCAGACAAACTGAAAGAATAAAAGAACCCTCATATTTCTTCAGAATGTCAAAATATCAAGAAAAACTTCTAAAACATATAAAAGAACACCCAGGATTTATAAAACCCCAATCGAGAAGAAATGAAATTATTTCATTTGTAGAAGAGGGATTAAGGGATCTTTCTATAAGTAGAACCTCCTTTGATTGGGGGGTTAAAATGCCTAATGATCCAAACCATGTTATCTATGTTTGGGTTGATGCTTTAACAAATTATATCTCTGCTCTAGATTATTATAAAGAAGGAGATAATTTTAAAAAATATTGGCCAGCTGACTATCATCTAGTTGGAAAAGATATTCTCAGATTCCACACAGTATATTGGCCTACAATATTAATGAGCATAGAAGAAGAATTGCCTAAATGTGTATTTGCACACGGCTGGTGGACAATTGAAGGTCAAAAAATGTCTAAATCTCTAGGTAACGCCATTAATCCAATCTTTTTAATAGAGAATTTTGGTGTTGATCCAATAAGATATTTTTTATTAAGAGAGGTAACTTTTGGGCTTGATGGGGATTTCTCATTTAAAACACTAATACATAGAATAAATAGTGACCTAGCAAATGATCTTGGTAACCTTATAAATCGATCAGTGAATATGATGGAAAAATATTTTGGTGGCATTATGCCAAAATATGAAGAAAAAGAGATGGCTGATTCTGCTATTATAGAAACAGTTAATAAAACTATAGATAATGTAGACTCCTTTATGAACAACTTAGAATTTAGCAAAGCTTTAGCAGCTATTTGGGAATTAATTAGTGCTTTGAATAAATATATAGATACAACAAAACCTTGGAATTTGGCAAAATCAGACAAATATAGAAAAAGATTAGGATCTGTTATGTATATAATTATGGATTCAATAAGGATAATCTCATTGTTGATATACCCTTTTATGCCTCATACCTCAGAAAAAATTAGAAAACAACTCTCGCTTGAAGAAAGCATTGAAAATAAATCTTTTACCAAAGAATTGACCCTATTTAAATTACAAGATGGGGCCGTAATCAAAAAAGGAGAACCTCTATTCCCAAGAGTAGATGAGAAGATCAAAGTAGAAGAAATGCACAACAAAATAACCTCAGAACTCTCAAAAGAGAATCTAGTAGACATAGAATATTTCAAAAAGATTGATATAAGGGTAGCAAAGATCTTGCATGCACAACAAATCAAAGGTTCTAATAGACTCCTAAAATTACTAGTTGATGTAGGGGATAGAAAAAAACAAATTGTAGCAGGAATCGCTGAATCCTATAAACCTGAGGAATTAATAGAGAAAAAAATCCTTATAATAAATAATTTAAAGCCAGCAAAACTAATGGGTGAACTATCGGAGGGCATGCTTCTTGCAGCAAGTGAAGAAAATAAGGTAAGCGCTATCTTTGTGCCAGATACAATAAAAGAGGGAACAAAAATCAAATAATTATGGAGTTGTGTATAAAGAAAAAAGACAGTGCCATACATAAAGACTATCTAAAGGAAATTAAAAATCTTTTGGATAGTGGATATAGTATAACAGACACTCACAGCCATATTCACTTTAATAACTTTAATGAAGACTTAGAAGAGGCTATAAAAAGGGCTTTAGATTTCGGTGTTAAAAGATTAATAACTGTGGGAATTAATAAAGATGATATAATTAAAGCATCAAAGATAGCACATTCTTATAACAACATATATTTTGCTGCAGCATACCATCCAACAGAAATATCTGAATTTAGGGAGGATGATACCTTCTTTAATGAGATTTTTAATGATAAGAAATGCATAGCAATCGGTGAAACAGGCCTAGATTACTATAGGGATACAACAAATATCAATGTACAAAAAAAATATTTTGACTATTTTCTACATCAAGCAAAAAAACACAATAAACCTATAATAATACATTGTAGAAGTGCATCAAATGATCTTATAGATATAGCAGCCAACTTTATCAAAAAAAACAATCAAATAAAGGGTGTGCTACACTGTTTTAATGGTGATAAAAAACTATTAGAATTTGGCATAAAAAATAATCTTTACTTCTCCTTTGCAGGTAATGTTACCTTCACAAAATCTTCAGAGTTAAGATCGGCTATTTCAAAAATACCATTAAGTAGAATAATCCTTGAAACAGATTGTCCTTTCTTATCCCCTATGCCATATAGAGGCAAAAGGAATGAACCAGTAAATATAATCTATACCCTTTATACTGTACATAAAGTTATTAATAAACCACTAGATAGTTGTCTAAGGATATTTGAAGAAAATGTAGAGAGATTGTTTTTCAATCAATAATCACAATGGATAATAAAAGAATCAATCTAGAGCATATAGAGCCAGGTATTCTAATATTTTCTAGCAAGAATTATACTATACTATATATTAATAGAATATTTTTATCACAATTTCATGAGTTTACAAAAGATGAAATTTTTCAAAATGATATTTTTCACTTTCATAGCAGTAAAATTCGAGAAAAAATTAAAAAGATGATTTACCATATAAATAAAACTGAAGAGCAGCTTCCTTTTACATTAAAAAAATATGACTCCCTAGGCAGACATAAATATTTAATGATAAAACTAATAAAGATTTATAGTAAAAATGATGACTACAATTATTGCCTTTTAACATTTGATGTGAGTGATATTTTATCAGATGAAGAAGAGAAAATACTAAACTATATCCCTATATTAAAAAATAAAGAAATCAATCTTTTAAGTGTTGATAACATAATATTTATAAAGGCTGAAAACATCTATACAAGATTGTTTACTGCAGATGATAACTTTTTATCTGAGTTTACAATCAGTAGCTTAGAAGAAAGATTAGATACAAAAAAATTTTTTAGGGTTCATAGAAGCTATATAATTAATATGCACTATATCGAAAAAATAATAAAAGATCCACATGGATTGAGTATTAATATGAAGTTTTATAAAAATAAAATACCCATTAGTCGATCAAGAAAGGAAGAATTTAAAAGCTTCATTGGATTAAAATAAGCAATTCGCAAAGTTAATATAAACTTTAATATATAGTTTTAACATTCTACAATTTATTCCTTTATTAAATTAATTACATAGTTACTATAAAAAGTAGAAAAATATTTTATTGGAGGTTTATATGTTAGATGAAAAACGCTCTGTTGATAAAGCTGCAAGGGAAATGCTAAAGATTATAGATAAAAATGATTATGATAATATATGGAGCAGATTAGAAGCCCAAAAACCACAATGTGGATATGGTGAATTAGGTGTTTGTTGTAAAAATTGCTCTATGGGGCCATGCAGGATAAACCCATATGGTGACGAGCCTAAATACGGTGTATGTGGCGCCGATGCTGATGCTATTGTTGCTAGAAATTTAATTAGAATGATAGCAGCAGGTGCATCAGCACATTCAGATCATGGTAGAAAACCAAGTATACTATTAAAAGAAATAGCTGAAGGTAAAATAAGTGATTATCGTATTAAAGAGCCAAATAAATTAAAAGAAATAGCAAAGAAATTTAATATATATAACAAAAATGATTCTTATGAAAAGTTAGCAAAAAAGGTAGCCCATATTGCACTTGATTGTTATGGCAGGCAAGATGAAGATCCAATGGCAACAGTAGACTCTTACATGCCTAAAAAAAGGGTAGAAAAGCTTAAAAATATAGAAAAGGCCGTAGAGAAAAATTATGGGTATAAGGTTGGTTTACTACCAAGGAATATAGATAGAGAATCAATAGACATATTACACAGAACACATATGGGTTGTGACCATGACCCACTAACGTTGATCATTCAAGGCTTAAGATGTGCCCTATCAGATGGATGGGGTGGATCTTTGTTTGCTACAGAATTTCAAGATGTATTATTTGGTTTACCTAAAAATAGGGAGATATATGCGAATTTAGGCGTTTTAGATGAAAGCTCAGTAAATATTATTGTAAATGGACATGAACCAATTCTCTCAGAAAAAGTTGTTGAGGCTGCAGAAAAAGAAGATCTAATCCAGTATGCTAAAAGTAAAGGAGCCAGTGGCATAAATGTTGTTGGCATGTGTTGCACAGGAAACGAGCTTTTAGAAAGGCAAGGAATACCAGTAGCAGGTAATGAGCTACATCAAGAGCTTGCTATTACAACAGGAGCTGTAGAGGCTATTGTGGTTGATGTTCAGTGTATTTATCCTTCACTTGGTAAATTATCAGATTGCTTTCACACAAAAGTTATCTCAACAAGCGAGCAGGCACACTTTCCCAATTGCACGCATATACAATTTTATGAGGATAGGGCAAATGAAATTGCTGAAAAAATAATAAGAATTGCAATAGATAACTATCCACACAGAATCAAAGAGAAGATACATATCCCAAAAATAAAGGAAAAAGCAACTGTGGGATTTTCAGTTGAGGGTTTACTAGAGATATTAGGAGGCACTCCTGCTCCATTAGTTGATGCAATAAAAGAGGGCAAGATATTAGGAATTGCAGCGATTGTTGGCTGCAATAATCCAAAGGTCACTCAAGATTATTTTCATATCAATTTAACTAAAAAATTACTTGAAAAAAATATACTAGTTACTGGTACTGGATGTTGGGCAATAGCTTTGGCAAAATCTGGTATGATGGATATGAGTTATTTAGATAAATTAGATGTTCCCCTAAAAGAGGTATGCAAAACGCTAAATATACCGCCTGTGCTGCATTTTGGTTCATGTGTTGATTGTTCAAGGTTGTTAGTATTATCAGGCTCAATAGCTGATTATTTAGGTGTAGATACAGGTATGTTGCCCATTGTAGGTTCAGCTCCAGAATGGTCTACTGAAAAGGCTGTGGCTATTGGATCATACTTTGTTGCAACAGGCATACCAGTTCATCTATGGCCTATACCACCTATTTTTGGCAGCCCAAAAGTATTAAACATATTAACAAAGGATGCAAAAGAACTAATAGATGGATATTTCTTTGTTGAACCCGATGTTGATAAAACTGCATCTATTATGGAAGAGATAATTTTAGAGAGAAGAAATGCTCTTGGTTTAAAGACGCCTAACTATGTGGGGGGTTAATATGGAAAATAATGGGAAAAAAATAGTTGTAACCGGTAAAGGTGGGGTAGGGAAAAGCACAATAACAAGCTTGCTGTCTTTAGTTCTTGCAAATTCGGGGTGTTCAGTTTTAGCACTAGATGCTGACCCTCAAATGAATCTTCCATACACATTGGGACTTCCTCACGATAAAATAAAGGAAATTATACCACTAAACAAGGCAGATGATTATATAGAAGAAAAAACAGGCGCAAGACCTGGTAAAAGTTGGGGAGCCTTCTTTAAGCTAAATCCAGATGTAGGCGATGTTGTAGAAAGATTTGGTATAAAAGTTAATAATAATTTGGGAATACTTGTTATGGGGACTGTAAAAAAAGCAGCTGCAGGTTGTTTATGCCCTGAAAACGCATTATTAGATAAGGTTGTTAGGCATATATCTCTAATGAAAGGCCAATATATTGTTATGGATACACAGGCAGGTGTGGAACATTTTGGAAGAGCAATCGCAAAAGGTTTTGATAAATGTTTTATTGTTGCAGATCCATCTTTTAATGCACTAGATGTTGCAAAGCATATACAAAAACTATCTAGGGAGTTAGGAATAAAAGAAATATATCTAGTATTAAACAAATTCAAAGATAAACATATAAAAAAACTAGAGGAGACATCGCACTTTTTAGGTTTAAATTTAAAAGACGATTTTAACTCTATTATAAAGATACCCTATATAGAAGAGGTAGAAAACGAAGAATTAAACATAGCTAATCTTATGAAAATAAAAGAAGTAGGAGAGTCGATAAATAAACTAAGTGAAATAGTTATGAGAGATAATAATCTCATTAAAAATCAGGAGGAATTTCATGAAAAAAATATTTATAGATTATGAAAGATGTGTCGGGTGTAAAGCCTGTGAAATAGCATGTGCTGTAGAGCATCATCCTGATAAATCTATTTATACCTTAGTAGGGGATAGCAAAGCTTTTAGTAACGTTCGGGTAATAGCAATTGACTATATAAATTTTGCTTCCTCATGTAGGCACTGCAATCCTGCATATTGTATAGATGCATGTCCATCAGGAGCATTAAAAAGGGATGAGGAAACTGATGCTGTTATAGTTGATCCTTATATGTGCAAAGCTTGTGCAATGTGCGCAATGACCTGCCCATTTGATGCTATTATCTTTAAAAAAACTTATAACTCACCATTTAACCGAGATTACGCAGTTAAATGTGATTTTTGTACAGGTAGAATAAAAAAGGGTAAACTACCAGCATGTGTTGAATCTTGCAAGACAAATGCACTAGTATTTAAAGAGGCTAGAGAATATGTTACAAAAAAAGAGAAAAAAGATCTAAAGGCATTTCTTTTAGGAGCCCCTAAGGAGCCTGAAAATATTAGACAATATAAGGAGCTTAGAAAAAAAGTGGCAGGTTAAAATGGAAATAGTTACAGTAGGCTGCGGTATGGCAGCTGCTGAATTTGTTACAACATTAAGAGAAAATGGTTTTAAAAAGAATATCACTATGGTTTCAAATGAACCTTTTATCCCCTATTCACCATGTTCAATACCCTTTTTTATTTCAGGAGAACCACTTGAGACTGTTTTTTGGAAAAGAAGAGATTTTTTTAAAAGATATAATATTAAAGCTATCCTAAATGATGCAGTAATTAATATTGATACCAATAAAAAAGTTGTAAATACTCAAAAAGGAAGACATATCCCTTACGATAAATTGTTATTTGCACCAGGGTCTAGAAGTTTCTTCCCTCAAGAAGAGTGGCTAAAAACAAATGGTGTATTTGGATTTAAAAATCTAACAGATATAATATCAATTGATAAGTATATTAAAAAAGAAAAGGTAAAAAATGCTTTAGTTTTTGGTGGTGGCTTTATAGGGGTAGATGCAGCCCTTTCCTTATGGAAACGTAGATTAAATGTTACTCTTGTCCATAGAAACAACAGAGTCTTATCCCAAATGACAGATATTGAAGGAGGTGTATTTGCTACTGAGAGATTAAGAGAAAAAACTGGTATTAATATTATATTAAAAAAAGTTGTAAAAGATATATATAGTAAAGACGGAAAAATCACAGGAGTCTTATTAAGCGATAATACATTTATGAATATTGACCTTTTAATAATTACAATTGGGGTAAGACCAAATTCTGAACTATTGGGTATAGAAGGGGGTATCAAGGTAGATGATTCACTTAAATATGATGATAGTATATATGTAGCTGGGGATGTTGCCTTAACAAAACATTTGATTACAGGCTCTCACGGTATTTACGCAACATATCCTAACGCAAGAATTCAAGCTAGAGGCGCAGCTTATAATATACTATTTAATAAAAATATTTTTAGAGGATCTATCAATACAAATGTTTTAAAAAAACATATTGATTTCCCAATTATATCTGCGGGGATATTCGAAGGTGAAGTCATTGCTTATCAAAATAATAATATCTTTAGAAAAATATATTTAAAGGATGATAAAATTAATGGCTATATTCTGGTTGGTGATACACTTATATCAGGTTTTATCTATAATCTATATATAACACAAAAAAAGATAGGCAAACAAATTGATAACTATTTATCATTAAAGAAAGGCAAGGCATACTACATATATGCCTTATCAAGCTAAACAAGAATACATTCTTGCTCGAAACAGACAGGCATCAGATGTCTGTCATAAACCGAAATTATACTCAAAAAGAATTTCAAAATATTTCTATTTTAAAAACTTAGAACATTGTGATTTTTTCTTATAGCTTAACTTAAAAATTTTTAAGAAGATCCTTATATAATAAAGTTGATATTTTTCCACTAGATGCGTTTTTTCTACTATAGTGTAAAAATTTTCCACCAGTTTATCATGCCTAACAGATATAGTTAATAACAGCCTAAATAAGGCTAAAGTAGTTAAAAGAAATAATAGTGTGTTAATCTATTCTTTTAATCAGGGGCAAAGCCCATGAAGAGCTTTGCGCATCAGATCAGGAATTCAAGATTTCTTTAGCTTTATCATCATTTAATTCAGTCATTATAGGTATCCCTGTTATTTCCGCTGTTTCTCTATTACCTGACATAATATCTTTTCTGCTGAGTTCTGACAGATTGAACTTCCTTGCCCCAGACATAAATTGCTGAATTCCTCCTTTCAGTTTATCACATAGGGTCCATACTCCGATTGCCCCAAAGGGAATATTTTTCATTTCCTCTCTACCTACTTTTTCTTCCACCTCATAATAATTGGCAAAAATTTCCTCCGGATATGCTCCAAACTGTGTAATGGAAGACGGTAGTTTTTCCCAGTGGCCAAATACTCTATTTTTTCTGTTTTTATAGATAGCACCTTCAATATTTGATCCAAGAAAAGCGGGTATCATCATAGAACGCCCCATGCACACCAATTTTGTAAAAGGAGCCCCCAATGCAAGTGCTTTAAAAATTTGGTCTTCTCTTGCAAAACCACCTCCAAAAGCCAAGTCAACAACTTTTCCTGTTTTCTCCTTTATAATTTTCGCATACTCGAAAGCTTTTGAATGTAAGTGTAGAGAGGGTACACCCCAATTCTCCATCATATTCCAAGGACTCATGCCTGTACCACCACCAGAACCGTCTATAGTTAGCAGATCTAGATTTGCTTCTGTGGCAAGCTTTATAGCCATAGCAAGTTCTGCCATTCCATATGCTCCAGTTTTTAAAGTAATTCTTTCAAAACCAAGGTTTCTCAGTCTTTCCACTTCATTCATAAAAAAATCATGTACTTCATCGGGATTGTTCATATCAGTAAAGCCAAGCCTGCTGTGTCTAGCAAAGCTTGTGATTGCATGCTTATAAAAAGCCTCCTGATTTTCTTTTTTAGTTGGATCAGGGTCAACAATATAACCTCTGTTTTTTAAAAAAATTGCATAATCCAAATCTGTAACCTGTATTTCTCCGCCTATACATTTAGCACCCTGCCCCCATTTTAATTCAAGAATTACCTTGTTGCCGAATTTTTCTATCAAATACTCAGCAACACCGTTTCTTGTATCTTCCACATTCATCTGAACAATAATCGCCCCATAACCATCATAATATCTCAAAAACGAATTTATTCTCCTATCCAGTTCAGGGGCTTCGGTTACTCTGCCATTTGAAATTTTTGATTTTTGATCAACACCAACAACATTTTCTCCTATAACAATTGGAAAACCAACAAGAGCAGCGCCAATAGCCATTGGGTTCCAGTATTTCTCAGCAACAAATGTTGATCCCAGTGCTCCTGTTATAAAAGGAACCTTAACCTTAGTTTTTATTTTAAACCCAAATTCTGTCTCAGTAGATGTGTTGGGAAAAATACAATCATCCGGATTATTTGTCAGTCCTTCTGGAATACCCTTTGCACCGTATAAATATCCCTGGATGCGTAGGTTAGAATATGAAGCTCCAAGATAATTAGTGTTCGAGCTTCCTGCTGTACTCTCTCCAAAATCTCTTGGATAAAGCATCTTTCTCCCCCTAATGCTGGAGAGCCATGTTTCACATTTTCCCTTACAGTCAGCCATACATAGCGTACACAGACCTGACTCAGTTGGATTTCCTCTGTTCACTGTTCCAAGCGCATCGTTGGATTTTAAAAAATCCATATTTATCCTCCTTTTTAATTTGTTAGAAAGATTATTTTATGATATAATTATAGGTAAGTAAATTATAAAGTTATAAAAATTTATATTTATTTATTAATTATTAAGGCCATAAATTTTGTCTACAATAGTATAAAACTATAGAGGATCCTTTGGAGATATTTTTTATTTTTAACATTTTATTAGGAGTTACAAGTCTCTTTTAAATTACTGTAGATTAAAGATTTAAGTAATATAGATAAACTTTCTTTTGATATGCTCTCTAAGATATATCTATGGTATTAAAAATATCTCAGTAGATATCTTTAAAGAAGTGAAAGTCCGTTGGGATAAATAGCAATAAGCAAACCAATCAATAAACTGTGCAGTCTCAAGTTACAAAATAGTGAGAAGTTGCTTTAAATTATAAGCTATATGCCAATAAAGCTCAACAACAGTACATTTGGTAGCTATTATATATTAGGATTGAGTTTTTTACAGAATGCAATCTACTTAGAATAAGCCTGACAAGTGAATAGCATGAAGGAACCATTTTGCTAAGGATAAAACTAGGGCTATATTAGTGAGTATGCATCTATAAAATTTGAAGTTAATTGAGGGTAATTCCCTCTATAAAATCAGTTTTATAAAAAGGAAGTATATACCCGTTACAACTCAGAGTGATTAATTTCACACTTCTATAGCGTAAATAAAGTTCTAATGCAACCCAGGCCGCCTGCCATCACTCCAAAGCCACTTCAGCCCGTCGCCGTCTGGCTGCAACTGCAAAAGGCCTTCTTTCAACAACTCAGATATCTGACGTTGGACAATTTCAATCGGTCTTTTCAGTTTCAGCGATATCCGCCTGGACAATTCCGCCTCAGCCTCACTTAAATCGAACTCTTTGGCTAAAGTTATCTTTCCCAAACCATCAAGCACATCATGCTTAATAAGATTCCAGATGAATTCCTGCTTCTCCTGACCCAAAACCATGGCGATGTAATCGGAATCTCCCTCCTTAGCTCGGCGTTTAATTTCCTGCTGGGCAATTTCCACATTCTGATTATATATAGCCATAGCCTCATTAACCATCTGCACGCTAATGGTAGGTATCTCAGTTACAACCCGATTGGCATCATAGTGTTCCCAGTTTCGTGTTAGAAAACGAATACCATATTCCTTAGCCCTTTCATATATAACCGTTCCCGGCATGGGTGCCAGTATATGGAAACCAAAACTCGCACCATATTTGTATTCAAGCTCTTTAGCAAAGGACATAGACTTGCGAGCAGTATCAGGGGTTTCCCCAGGAAGTCCAAATATGAATGAATTAAAGACCTTAATCCCAGCTTCAGTGGCTATTTTTACCCCAGACCTTACCTTATCAAGGGTGATCCCTTTTTTTATAGTTTTAAGTATACCCTCATCAGCAGATTCAACTCCGAAAACTACCCAGGTGCAACCAGCCCGTTTCATTAACTCTGCCAATTCTTTAGTCATGGTATCTACCCGTGCATAAGCACTCCATTTAGTCCTGATGTTACGTCTTAAAATTTCCTCACACACCTGACCAGCGTGTTTATGGTTCGCCGTAAATGTGTCATCCACTATGTTTATCTGCAAGAAATCAAAATCGCGATCGAGCATTTCGATCTCATCCACTACTAGCCCTGGGTCACGGAAACGTACTCTTTTGCCAAACATCGCATTCGCTGAGCAAAAAATACAATTATAGGGACATCCCCGACTTGTAATCATAGTAATAGAACATCCCAACGCCCTATACTTGGCCATTGGCAGAAGGTATCGTGCTGGCAGTGGCAATTTATCAAGGTCCTCAATATAAGGTCGCGGATCTGTTCTCACAACCACTCCTTCCTCTCTAAAGGCAATGCCATCCACTTTGCGAAGATCTCTGCTTCCCTCTATCACCCTGACCAATTCTACCAGGGTCCTGTCGCCCTCGCCAATAGCAACCACATCGATCCAGGGAGCGCTAATAAGTGTATCATCAATCATAAAACTAACGTGGGGACCACCAATAACCGTTACTATATCTAAATCGAAGTCCTTGCATGCTTTTAGTATCCTAGAGGCAACCTTATAAGTAAGGGTAGTACAGGTAGCACCGACAAGATGGGGCTTATATTCAGAAAGTTTTTGTCTTAGCTTAGATAAACTGTAGCGGGAAACCAGGAAATCGAGAATTTGAACCTCAATACCCTCCCTCTCTAGAGTACCAGCAAGGTAAGCAAGCGAGAGTGGAGGAACTATATTCTCCTCTAAAGCATAGGGAGTGTTAATAAGCAATACACGCATATTGGTCTTACTTTCTATATTCACTCGCGCTTGACACTCTATAATGTAACTTCATAATACAGCTCAAATTTGTAAATAAATTTATATAATTATTTATCACAATAAGTTTGTCCTGTCAAGGGGCTATTTCCATTAATATATTTGTTAAATCCCAGTGCTATCCCCACGCTATTATCATTATACAAATCCTGGCAATCTCCTCACTTTTTGAATAATAGGAGGTAAGAAATATCGAGGCAGGTTGAAGTATATCGATAAAAACAAGAGATTTGATAAAAAAAAAGAATTAGATGTGAAATACACTTTGAGTACATCTCCAGAATATTGAGGAAGATAGGATTGAGCTATCAGAAGCCATATATAAAACTAAAGAGATCAGTTGATTGATATATTTTAAAAAAGATTGAGGAGAACCGGAATATCTGATGTGTTTACAAGGTTCTTAGGTGAATCTTTTCATCATTCCAACATCAGCACATTAAGCTTATGGCCATTTAAAATGGCTAAGAATAAAAAAGACAGACAAAAAAGAAAAGTTTAGCACCAGAAAAATTAATTAATCTTTCGATATCAGAAGCTCCAAGCATAAAATTCAAAGGAGTATATAAAGCGCCAATTTTTAAAAGAGCATAACTTAATACAACCACCTCTGGAGAATTATGAGATATAACAGAAATCTTGTCTCCCTTGCCTACACCCCTATTTAATAAACCATTTGCAACTCTATTTACTTTTTCATTTAATCGCTTATATGTATACCTCACATTTTTTCCATCAGAGTAATAGTAAATGAGGGCATCCTTGTTAGGATATCTCAAAGAAGACCTCCTTAATCCATCCCCCAAAACAGCTCTCCTTACTAAATTCTCATTTAAACTATTCATTTATACATCTTTTTCCAAAATCATTTTTTAGCTAATCTTCTCCTTATATCTTCCTTTAATCTTTGTTTGAGGATCTTACCAACAGGATTTCTTGGTATCTCATCTATAATCTCTAACCTTTCTGGCAACTTATATGTTGTAACCCCTTGTTCTTTCATAAAAGAGGTTATCTCTTCTAAAGTAATCGTCTCACCACCCTTGGGCACCACATAGACACATACTTTTTCACCCATTATCTCATCAGGCATAGGGATAGCTGCAACATCTTGTATTTTTGGATACTCCAATAAAATATTCTCTACCTCCTGTGCGCTAATGTTAAAACCACCACGGATAATTATATCTTTCTTACGATCAAAGAAGCTCATATATCTATCATCCCTAATCATGAATAGGTCGCCTGTATGGAAGAAACCATCAGGTTCAAAGGCTTTCTCAGTGAAATCAGGCTGATTAAAGTAGCAAGGAATTGTAAAGGGTCCTTTCCAGAGCAATTCGCCTACATCGCCAGGATTTGATAACTCTTCTCCAGTTACTGTATCAACAATTTTTGTCTCAGTTGCATCTATTACGGGATCAATACCCCACTTTATCTTCTTTGTAAATCGAGGAAACATATCCACTCTCTTTTCTAGTTCTGGGGTAGTAAGTGGTCCGCTAACAGTGCCTGTCCCTTCGTTCTGCCCCCATATATTTATCAACTCTATCCCCCATCTTCTCTTAAATTCCTTTAAAGCAAAAAGCGAAAGAGGAGCTGAACCACTAGCCAAAGATCTTATACTGCTAAAATCAAATTTATCAACATCGGGGTGCTTTAAGATTCCATTTAAAATCGCTGGAACTACAATAGTAAAATTAACTTTTTCTTCTATTATTTGTTTAATGAGAACCACTGGGTCAATTGGATGATGCAAAACAAAGGTGCCGGACACTGCTAGCCAAGGCATAAAATTTACACCAATAGCTGTCATGTTTACTAGTGGAGCAAGGCAGAGTATAGTATCACCCTTTTCCAGTAGACATGCCTTTGAAACTCCATTGCATGCATATCTCCAATTGTTGTGACTCATGGGGCAACCTTTTGGTTCTGCCTCAGTACCAGATGTCCACTCGATATTAAACACGTCATTTGCATCTATTTTTATCCTATTAAGCTCATCTTTTTTTACTTGCCCCTTAGTCATATTTTTTAGCTCTTCTAAGGAGATTAAATGCTGAAGATTAGTTACAGATTGCAATTTCTTTCCCATCTCAAGATGTTTGAATCTATGAAATTCTTCTACAGATATGAAATACCTTGACTTTGTTAGATTGAGTATATACCTCAACTCTTTCTCCCTCCATTGTACAGGTAAAGGAGAAAGAATTCCCCCTGCTCTAGAGACTGCAAGATAGAGCATAGCCAACTCACAGATATTTGGCAATTGTGCTACTATAATATCATCTTTTTTTACACCCCTATCTAACAACGCTGTAGCTACTGCATCTATAGCCTTATCTAATTCTTGGTAGGTAAGCCTTTCTGGTTTTAGTCCTACTAGTTGCTCCTTGTTTGGTGGATCTATTAATGCCAACCTATCAGGATTTTCTCGTACATTCTCCTTAAAGGTATCCAACAAGGTCTTCTTTATCCAAACCCCTTCATCTTCATATTTTTTTATCTGTTCTTGGCTTACTAAAATCATCTTTTACCTCCTAATTCATTCTTCCATCTCTCATATGTTTCTTCTATATCTTTCTTATATTTTTTATCACTTCTTTCTTAGCTTGATCAGAACCATCGGAATCTTCCCTAATGCCTTATATTTAACTCTCCTTTATACATATGCAGAGAATCCTGGTCCAAGAATCTCACGCCCCACAATCAATTTGTTTATATTAGTCGTACCATCTGGGATAGACATCATTCTTGCATCCCTAAAGTATTTTTCTACCGGTAATTCATCTGAGAGACCTATCCCACCGTGGATCTCTATTGCATAAGATGCTGCCTTAACCACCTCTTTGCAGGCATATGCCTTAGCCATCGAAGATGCTTTACGAAACTCCGTATCCCCTCTAGATAAAAGATTCAATGCCTTATATCCAAGAAGGCGCGACGTCTCAGTTATCGTTGCAATCTTATAGATCATCTCCTGAATCAGCTGGAACTTACCGATTGGTCTTCCAAACTGCACCCTTTCCTTTGCATAATTTACTGATGCCTCGAGACATGCTTGAGAGATACCTGTTGATAACATTGCCATTCCTGTCCTTAGTACTGCTAATACAAGAGATACAGGTGTTATCGTTGAAAATAAATTCAACATCCTTGATGATATCTTGGTCTTATCACTCGACAACATCTTAGTCATTATATTTGTCAGATTATTCTCCTTTGGAACACGGCAGTCATCAAAGAAAAGCTCTCCAGTAGAACATGTTCGAATTCCCATGTGACCCAGTTCACTAGATTCATATGGAGACCGCTCTCTATCGATAAGAAACATCTCCTGTTCTCCCTTTTCATTCTTCGCAACTAATAGACATAGATCTGAGATTGGGCCAACCGTTGCCCATGTTTTGCGACCGTTGATAACATACTCGTCTCCATCTAAAACAGCTGTTGTCGTCATGGCCTTATTATCTGAACCAGCATTTGGTTCAGTCAAAGAATATGTTGCCAAGATCTCTGACCTCTTTATCTTCGGAAGGAGCCTCTCTTTTATCTCCATTCCATCTGGTAGAAACTGGATCAATGCTGGAATTGCAATAGAATATATCAAGGGTGTACACGTACCTGGAGCCACTCGTCCCATCTCCTCTGATAAAATCCCAAAAAGTGTCAAATCACTTGCAATCCACTTTATATCATCGATATCCGAACTGATACCTACCTTTCTGAATTTCTTTACAACATTTACCACTTCATCGTGTGTCAATGGTTTGCCCAATGGTTCTTTTTCTTTTTCTATTGGAAGTATCTCTTTCTCCAAAAATTCTCGAATACTATCCCTAAATAGTTTTTGGTCTTCATTTAGCTGAAAATCCATATCAAATCCCCCTAATATTAACTAAAAAATACTAAAAATTATATTTACCCTCTTCTTTTTATTCCCCTATCTTCCCAGTATTTTTTCTCTAATTCTCTTTTTAACGTCTTTCCATGAGCAGTTTTTGGAATTTCTTTTACAAATTCAACCACTTTAGGAATTTTAAAACCATATAAGCCTTCTTTTTTGCAATGCTCTATTATTTCATCTTTATTCATTCTTTCTCCCTCTTTCAGTTGAATAACAGCCATTGGAACCTCTCCCAAATCCTTATCTGGATATCTGATCACAACAGCTTCATAGACTTTTGGATGTTTTATAATTGCTGCTTCAATCTCATTTGGGAATACATTTACTCCACCAACGATTATCATCTCCTTTTCTCTCCCTGTTAGATATAAAAAATCGTCTTCATCTAGGCATCCATACAAAAAATCATTATACCATTCAACACCATCTATAATATGAATGTTTTCCTTTAATAAATCTTCCATTCCAGGATAGTTAAGAGAAACTGTACCAAGACTTCTTGTATGAACTATCCCTTCTTTGTTTGGCGGACATTCTTTATATGTTTCATCAAAGATTTTCACATCACCACCTCTATGATTCTTCCCCACACTATCTAAACGTTTCGGTTTTTCAATATAATCTTTCTGTCTTAATATTGTTATAGGCATCATCATCTCGACAGAGGAGTAGTACTCGCTATAAACTGGACTAGCGCATCCTTGCTGCATAAATAAATCATTGATTGCTTTTTTGATAGCTAGTGGGCATGGTGCAGCAGCAGTTACTATTGTTCTCATTGAGCTTAAATCATACTTTCTCTTTATATCATTAGGCAACATTATTATTCTCTGCACATGAACAGGAGCGCAGTGTATATAGTTTATCTTCTCCTTCTCGATAATCCTTAAACATTCTTCTGGTTCATATTTCCATCTAAATACGTAACTACCACCTAAAAGAAAAGTCGTTAATGTGAAGTATATCGGAGTACCATGATAGAGTGGGCCGGGAGTCATACCTTTCATCTTAAAACCAGCACAACCCCAATAATAATGAGTTGCAAGAAGCTTAACTGCAAATATTAAAGATTCTACCCATGATGCACCATGTGGTTTTTGAAATTTATCACTGATAATATAGCCGAATCCACCAAAAGTCCCAACACTTTTTGGCACTCCTGTTGTTCCACCTGTATATGGATTTATTCCTATTGTAAAGTCTATCTTTGGCTCACTTGCTGGAGATTCTTTGATCAACTCCTCGTATGATAGCATCCCTTCCCTTTTCCCTCCAACTACAATATACTGTTCTATCCCCTCTAGTCTATCTTTTACCTCATTAATCCTTTCTGCAAATTCATCCTCGAGTATGAGAATATTGGGCTTTCTTATGTTCAGCATTTTTACTAATTCTTCTCCCCTGAAGTGCCAATTTACAAGCGGAGTTACACACCCGATAAACCACGATCCAAACATCGATTCCATGTATTCATTTCCATTGTATAACATTATGGCAACCTTATCTCCAGGTTTCAAACCCATTCTCTGCAATCCATTTGCTAACCTTAGTGTTCGATCTTTATATTCTTTAAATGTATATCTTTTCTCTCCATCAGACCTAATACAAACAAATGCCTCTCTCTCTCCAAATCTTTCCCACATTGATAGAAGGAGATAGGGCATGATCTTATCCAGTCTAAGATTAAGTAGATTTTTTACGCTATTTATTAATCCAGATTTTGTAATTGTTTTTAATAATATAGGAAGAACATTTACAACTCCCCATTGTCTCATTATTACCATCAAGAGCCCATAAGTTTGCTCCATCCTCAATAAGGTTGGTAGAGCTTTCAACGTACTTATAATATTTCTATCTGATTTACCTCTCATTTTTTATCTCCTTTTACATAAATATCCCTATACTTTTCATTTATAGCCCCCTTATTTTTTATTTATTTTATCTCTAAGTTAAATTTTATAAAATTAAAGAATCCATTTTGGATCTCTTCTCTCCATAAATGATGTTACCCCCTCTATAAAATCTTTGCTCTCTAAAGATTCATCAAACAAATCTTTAGCATATTTATAATCGTTCAAACCCCTGTTTATTGCTTTTTTTATCAATTTAATAGCGGTTGGCGAAGACTTTATCAGTTTTTTAGCAAAGGATAAGACCTCATTCATAAGTTCTTCTTGGAGAACAACCTTATTTATCAACCCTATCTCTAATGCTGTACTTGCAGATATACGATCACACGTCCATATGAGTTCCTTTGCTTTTGATCTACCTATCTCATCTCCTAGCCTAATCATAGCATAAGGGCATACTACCCCACGTTGAGGTCCTATAAACCCTATAATTGCTCTATCTGACGCTATAACAATGTCACACATCAACATATATTCAGCACCATGTCCCAATGCATATCCATCCACGGCGGCTATTGTTGGTTTTTCCAAGTTTATAAGCCTAATCATGGTAGAAGATTGAGAGAATTCCTGTTTCATCATATCGATAGTAGTGGGATCCGTTAGGTCAGCACCAGATGAAAAATTGTTCCCACTTCCAGTAATTACTACAACTCTAACCTCTTTATCCTCTTCTGCATTTTTTAAAACCTTGCCTAAGTTTTCTATTAATTCTAGATTTAAAGCATTCTTTTTTTCTGGCCTATTGAGCCTTATAATAGCTGTACCTTCCATCTTCTCATAGATAACATTGCCCATAACTTATACCTCATAAGCTCTTTTTTTTGATTTTTGTGACGTATAGTTAATTTAAAAATATTCAATTTTAATTATTATACCCCATTTTTTATTGGGCTATTTAACATAAGTTTAAATCTCAGGATTCATTCTTCCATCTCTCATATGTTTCTTCTATATCTTTCTTATACCCTTCTTTCTTCATCTTCATATTTTTTACCAGTTTTAGACTTATTAGAATTAACGTTTACTTTGCTTCTCATATAATCTCTTCAGTTCTGACTTCACAATCTTGCCAGCTGGATTTTTTGGGATATTATCGACGAATTTAACTATCTTTGGACATTTATAGCCTGCCAAATTTTTCTTACTATATTCAATAATTTCCTCTTCAGTGATCTTTTCTCCAGGCTTTGGTGTAATTACAGCTGTTACAACCTCACCCCATTTTTCATCGGGTAGACCAATTACTGCCACCTCAAAGACTTTGGGGTGTGTGGAGATAACTTCTTCCACCTCTTTAGAGTAAACATTCTCTCCACCTGAGACAATCATATCCTTTTTTCTGTCTACTAAATATATAAAACCCTCCTCGTCTTTCATGCCGAGATCGCCCGTATAGAACCATCCATTTTTTATGACTTCCGCTGTGGCCTCTGGGTTTTTATAGTAACCTTTCATAAAATTACCTCTATTAACAATCTCCCCTATTTCACCAACTGGAAGTTCTTCACCTTCTTCATTAAAGATCTTCACATCACAGACTGTTAATGGAATCCCAACGGAGGATGATTTTCTTAATGCATCTTTTGGAGGTAATATAGTCGTACAAGGAGAGGACTCTGTCATGCCATAGGTATCTCCTATCTCAGCATTTGGAAAATAAGACAACAGTTCTTTACGCATACTAGCAGGCATGTACATTGCGCCATTAGCAATAAGACGAACACTACTAAGATCATACTCCTTAATAGCAGGATCACTAATTAACATTCGCCACAGTGTCGCAGGTCCCCATGTAACAGTAACCTTTTCCTCTTCTATTGCCTGAAAGATCTCTTTTAGAGACATTGGATTATGAATAACCATTGTGCCCCCCATAATCACTGTGGGCACAGCAAAAGCGTTAAGTGATGCAGAATGATAAAGAGGTGGCACCACTTGAGCAATATCATCGTGCGTCAAGTGGTAATCCATAAGCATCGTATAACCATTAAACAAACTGTTTCTATGTGTCAAAATAGCACCCTTAGGTAGGCCTGTTGTCCCTGCAGTGTAAAGGATCAGGTTTTCATCATAAAGGGACACCTTAACCTCAGGTTCTTTCGAATTGCCATCACTAATAAGCTCATCATAGTTAAGTACGCCTTCTCTCTCATTGCCATCAGAGATGAAGTGTTTTACCTTCGAAAGATTTCCTTTAATTGAATTTATTGTATCATTAAATTCATTACCGTATAGAACACAGATCACATCAGCATTATCTATCTGATATGAAAGTTCACGCCCTACAAGTCTGGTATTTAGAGGAACTCCTACTGCTCCCAACTTAGCTACAGCGTAGTGCGCCTCCAAAAACTTGTTGCCATTATAAAAAAGATAGGCAACTTTATCACCCTTCCCAATGCCCAGATCAATAAGCGAATTAGCGAGCCTATTTACTCTCTCATTAAATTCGCTGTACGTAAACCTAGAGCCACCAAAGTTTATCAGCGCAATCTTATTGGGGTACTTGCCTGCTGTAAGGGTAAGGCTATCCCCAATACTATCTACATTTTCTCTCATTCTTTATCTCCTTTTATATAAACATCCTTATATTTTCCCTTTATATCTTTCTTGGCAATCTTCCCCACACTTGTCTTAGGAATCTCATCGACAAAAATTATATCATCGGGTAATTGCCATTTAGCAAAAGATCCCTCTTCCATAAGGAATGTGTATAAATCTTCCTTTTTAAGACTCTTTTTCCCTTCCTCTGTTAATACTACTAATGCCAATGGTCTCTCCTCCCATTTTGGATGAGGAACACCTACAACAGCAGCCTCATAAACCATAGGATGTCCCATTAATGTATTTTCTAAATCAACAGAAGAGATCCACTCACCACCACTTTTAATTACATCCTTTAATCGATCTACAATCTTAACATATCCGTTCTTATCAATAGTAGCCATATCACCACTCTTCCAATATCCATCCTGAAAAGATTCCTCACTTCTTTCATCTTTGTAATACTCCTTTGCAATCCATGGTCCCTTTATCCACAATTCACCAACACTTTTTCCATCATGCGGCACCTCTTTACCATCTATCCCTACTAATTTAACATCTACACCCACAACAATAAGCCCTTGTTTCTTTTTAAGCTCCCATTTTTCTTTTTCAGATAGATTTTTTAAAGAGGGTTTAAGGATATTACCTGTTACAAGAGGTGTGGTTTCAGTAGAACCATAGGCATGTATAACCTCTGCCTTACCTAATTCCCAAAAACCTTTCATCATTGCAAGTGGTGGTTCACTAGCCCCCGAAGCCATGCGAAGACCTGTAAGATCAGGCTTCTTTGGTAATTTCTGGATGTGATAGAGCATAGGCATAAAGATTGCTGGAGCACCACAAGTTACTGTCACCTTTTCTGAAACTAGTAAATCTGCAAGTGGGTCAAGGGTTTCAAGAGTATACGCCCCTGGAAATACCAATTTAGCGCCTGTTAAAGGTCCTACATAGAAGAACCCCCATCCCTGCGCATGAAACATTGGCGTAATTTGCATTATCACATCTTCTATTCCTACCTGTAATGCTGTGGCGACAGCGTAAGTATGCAGATATATATTACGGTGAGAATAATAAACCCCTTTGGGTTTGCCCGTTGTACCTGTAGTATAACATGCACTATAAGCAGAACGTTCATCTATCATTATCCACTCATATTCTTTAGAAGCATCTTCAATAAGTTTTTCATAGTCATATTGGGGTGAAAGTTTTAACGTACTTTTTTCTGTAAAATCACTTAATATTATGTACCCTTGTACACCTTTGAGATTAGGAGCTATATTTTCAAACAAAGAAGCCAATAAGAAGTCTGAGACACATATAAATTTGGCATCGCTATGATTTATCACATAGGTAAGATAGTCAGCAGAAATTCTTGGATTCAACTGAAGAAGCACAGCACCTATACCTGATATGGCAAAATAGAGCTCACAAAAACGATGGGTATTCCATTCCATCACTCCAATCCTATCCCCTGGCTTAACACCGAGTTCAGTCAATGCATTTGCAAGTCTTTTGACCCTATCATAACACTCTCCATAATTATATCTAAAAAGATTCCCATCGTTTTTTCTAGAAACTACTTCCTGTTCTGGATAACTCCTTGCAGCATGCCTGAGGAGTGTTATGGTATTTAACTGGTAATCATCATTTGATGTAGAAGGTGCTCCTTTTATGATTTTATCATTCATTTTATACCTCCTTATTATTATTAATTTTCATTAATAATATAAACGCTATTTTATATTGTATCAACAAAAAAATAATATATCAAGAAAATATTATATGATCATATAAAATAATTAAATGTATTTGTACATTGTTATACTCTATTATAGAACTGTAATATAGTATATTATTTTAAATTAATTTTTAATTATTTATTATCTTGCGCTTATAAACTAAATAAAAAATTTATAATCTATAAATTGTTATATTTTATATAAAATATATAATATTATTTTTTATATATGTTATATCCTGTATAATTAAATTTATAAAAATCGACTTATAACAAGTCTTTGGACTTCTGATGTCCCCTCTACTATTTGCAATACTTTAGCTGCTGCATAAAAGCGAGAAACAGGGAAGTCAGACATAAGTCCATAACCACCATGAATTTGTACAGCATCACTTGCTACCTTTTCCGCCATCTCTGAAGCAAATAATTTAGCATATGATGCTTCCATAGTATATGACTTGCCCTTATCTTTTAACCAAGCAGCTTTTAAATACATTTGCCTAGCTAGCTCAATATGCATAGACATATCTGCAAGCTTAAAGGATATTGATTGAAAATTATAAATAGGCTGTCCAAATTGATGTCTTTCCTTGGCGTAAGATAACGCATCTTCATAGCAAGCTCTTGCTACACCTACTGCTATTGCAGCAACAAAAATACGTCCGGTTTGTAACACTTCTAAATGTTGAGCAAACCCCCTACCTTCCTCACCTAAAATATAATCTTTGGGAATCCTACAATTATCAAAACTCAATTCGACAGAAGGCAACCACTTCCATGCAAGTTTGTCCCAGTGTGTAGCAATACTAAAACCTGGTGTACCCTTTGGGACTATAAAGGTGTTTATCACACGTTTCTTACCTAGCTTATTCTCAAGTTGAGGGCATTTAGCGGTCAAAATAACAATAGATGCATTATCCATCGCTATATTAGTAATAAATTGTTTTGTGCCATTAATAACCCAATTATCCCCGTCTAATACAGCAGTGGTTTTAGTTGCTCCTGCATCAGAGCCTGCCTCTGGCTCAGTAAGAGCAAATGCACCTATTTTTTCACCCTTTACAATTGGAATTAACCACTTCTGTTTCTGTTCTTCTGTACCAAATCTATACAACTCTTCTGCTACTATATTTGTTACATCAAGCATACCGCCTATACCAGGATCACCTTTTGAAAGTTCTTCTACAAGTATCATTTGGCTTACCCAATCACCACCACTACCACCATATTTTTCAGGGAAAGGAACACCCATCATACCTAGTTCACCCATCTTTGATATAACATCATATGGGGGTTTACCCGTTTTTTCTGCTTCATCGGCTATAGGAGCTATCTCATTTTTAGCAAAATCTGCTCCCATATTTTTAATAACATTTTGTTCATCAGTTAATGAAAAATCCATTTAAACCTCCTTTTATCCTCCTGGCTCCCAATCTGGAGTCCCTATTATTGTAACCATAGCAATTGAAAGTGGACCCCCCAAGTTATGGGCAAAACCAGCTTTTACATCTTTTAATTGATGTCCTTCTGCTCTATTTAAAATCTGTCTTGTTAATTCTACAGTCATTCTACAACCAGTGGCACCAATAGGATGACCGAAACATTTAAGGCCGCCATCTGGATTTATTGGAAACTCACCATCTATAGCAGTAATTCCCTCTCTTATAAGCTCTGCACCCTCACCCTGCTCACATAACTTCATATCCTGATAGTTTATCAATTCTGTAATAGTAAAACAATCGTGTACAATACCAAAGTCAAGCTCTTTGCGTGGGTTTTGAATACCAGCTTCTCTATAAGCCATTTCAGCAGCCTTTACATTTGCTGGATATGAAAGTCCTGTCCAATCGGGCCTATAAAATGGAATACCCGTTTCTACTGCGTGACCTATTGCCTTAATAGTAACGTAATTTCCTTCACCAACAAGATCCCTTGCTATCTCAGGTCTTGTTAAAACAACTGCTGCTGCACCATCAGACATTGCACAACAATCAAACAGTCTAAGGGGATAGGAAATCATTGGCGAATTTAGCGCTATATCAATATTTATCTCTCTTCTAAAATGAGCTTTTGGATGAACTACACCATTATGATGATTTTTTATAGCAACCCTCGCGAGATCTTCCTCGCTCCAGCCCCACTCTTTAAATGCGCGTATTGCAGAAGGCGCAAATATTGCTGGGGCTGATTGAGCTACTAACACAGGATGAGGGCAAAGCATGTCTATATTAGGCAATCCTGTACTTGCTTCATCCAATATTTTTTCCACTCCACAAGCAATAACTATATCATACAATCCAGAGGCAATTGCATAGGAGGCATTTTTTATAGCATCCATCCCTGTACAACATTGATTTTCACATCTAGTTACAGGTTTTCCATAAAAACTAAGTGGATCAGCAAAACCAAAACCTGACATTCCAGAAAATTCATAAAGCGTTCCAATCCATGCAGCTTCAACATCTTTATGCAAATTAACATGTGCTTCATTACAGGCCTCATAAACAGCATCAACTAATAAGCTAGCTGCATCTCTCTCCCATATCTCACCAAACTTAGTAACACCTGTGCCTATTATTGCAACTTTATCTCTAATTGTTTTATCTGACATATCTCCTCCTTGCTACATTATCTTGCTGGCCTTACTCTCCAATAATAAAATGGAAAACCAGACTTTTGATGAAATAATCTAAAAGTTAAATTAATATCCATGCCAACATCCACTTCGTCAAGCTCATGATCACTCATTTCCATAAACAATCTACAACCGTCATCTAAATCAACAATTACACGTGTTGCTGGATTTAAACCATTGCTAGCAATAATCCCATAACCCAACAGATAGTCATGGGTATAAGAAAAAACCTTTCCATTCCTTGAAAGTTTTACTTCTTCAAAATTATCCTTCTCACTGCATATTATACAACAGCGCTTTATAGGATATTGCAATGTATTACATTTTTTACACCTCATCCCATAAAGGGGTAATGCCCCTTTTCTGTCTCTCCAATATTTTACTACTGAAGCCCTTGCATTTTCTGATCTTTCTATTTTCCATAGATCCTTGAAATCAGCAAATCTACCATATGTCGGCAGCATTCTTTTTGAAGATATATAAGCATTTATCTTGCTCTTTCCTTTTATGCTCAGTATTTTATCAGTTGTTTTAACCAAAAAAGCATCGCACCCGTCTCCATAACCAATACATACAATCCTTTGATCTGGCTTAGCTTTTTCAAGAGCTAAAGCAAGAAGAAGAAGGCAGTGAGGTGTACCTGTCATACCAATCTTTTCAAATAGAGGATTTTCTAGTTGTGTCATTAAATCTATATTCAAAGCTTTACCAAAACGCATATAAGCTCTTGGGTCTGGTGCATAGAGCGCAATTTTAGAGATATCTTTTGCCTCTATATTACATTTCTTTAAAAGACCACTTACAGTCTCTGGTACATCTTTCAAAAAACCATAAAGGTTATCAAGTTTTGGTTCATATACTTTTGGATAAACATCTGTTTCTCTACGCCAAACCCCTGGTATAGCATTATTTATAGAATTAAACCCTTCAATTTCAGCCACAATATTATCTTTGCCTATCAATAGTGCTGTTGCACCATCACCATATATCTGTTCAAAAAAAGACTTAGGTTCCGCCAGTCTAGATTCTGAAGCAATAACTAAAACTTTGCTAGCATTTCCTGAATTAACAGCATCTATTGCAATCTTTACAGCTGTAACACCAGCTTTTGTTGAAGTAGTAATATCTCCAGTAAATACATTCTCCCTTAAATCTAGTGCTGAAGCTATAATAGAGGATGCTTGTTTTTCTTTAAGAGGGGAAGAAACTGTTGCAAAGTATAATCCGTCAATCTCTTTTGGATCAATCTCCCCAAGACAGTCAAGGCCAGCTTCAACTGCCATTGATATGCTATCCTCATCCCAACTAGTCACAGACCTCTCGCCTCCAAGAGAGGGTATACCAGTAATCTCGGATAATTTAGACCTATCAATCCTCCACATTGGTACATATGCTCCATACGAAACTATTCCCGCCATTATTTCACCTCACAATCTTTATATCTCCTTAAAATTATTAATTATTTCAAGTAATAAAAATCAAAAAAATTAAATTATTCTTAAATATTCTATTTAATATTATAGAAATCATACCAACCACCTCTACTGCCAGGTTTCTTTCCAATATAGCCTGCAGTAACCAATTTTCTTAATGTTATAGGAGCTTTATCATTTGGATCACCTGTTATGCTATATACATATTCCCCAGCATGCATTATAATATCAATACCCGTTAAATCCATAAGCTCAAAGGGTCCCATAGGAAAACCAAAGCCCAATTTACACATAGTATCAATCTCCTTTATGCCAGCCATACCCTCTTCAAACATCCTTACGCCACGAATCATAAACTCAGAAATAAAACGGGATGTAAAAAAGCCAGGACTATCGCTTGCTTCAACAGGAATTTTTCCTAACTTTTTAGAAAATTCTACAATAAAATTAAATGTGCTATCAGAAGTCAGCGCACCACGTATAACTTCTATTAACTTCATAACAGGAGCTGGATTAAACCAATGCATTCCAATAAATCTATCAGCTCTCTCAGTAGCAGCAGCCTGATCAGTTATCATTATAGTGGATGTATTAGATGCAAAAATTGTTTTTTCAGGGCACAGCTCATCATACTGGTTCCAAATTTTTTTCTTTAGCTCAAGATTTTCAGAAACAGCTTCTATAACTAAGTCTGCATCTTTAGCTGCTTCTCTTGGATCTGTTGTAGATTCTATATTATTTATAATTTGTTCCATTTCATCACTCTTAATCTTTCCCTTTTCAACCAATCTTGAGAGCCCAAAAGGGCCATCCTTTATCTGCTTATAGGCATTTTTTAAAACTTCTTCATTAACATCTACCATCATAACCTTAAAGCCATTCCTAGCACAAACTTGAGTAATTCCATTACCCATTACCCCTGCGCCAACAACTGTTATTTTTTTTATGTTCTCTACATTCATAAAAATACCTCCAATTTATATAATATATAAACAACTACGTTCTATTTTACATCAATAGAATTTAC